>CALZMA010000011.1 GCA_945788445.1 uncultured Bacteroidales bacterium
AATGCAGAGTCCCGAAGGGCTCCTCGCTGAAAGGTTGAATACTTCTGAAGGGTTGAACACTTCTGAAGGGTTTGAAAACCCAACCCTTCAGCCACTTTCGCACTGATACTCAGTGGGAAACGGCGGGTGGCTGAAGGGTTGAATAGTTTTTCGGGGGTGATTTTACGTATAGGGAAGTCTGTTTCCGCCTCCTGTGGCCTTCAATGCCCCTTTTACTCATCCGAAGCCAAAATGGGCGGTTTCAACGCAAAGTGGCCTCACTGCGGGCAGGCTGGTGCCATTTATCCCGATACGGTTCGGATATTCTTCTCCAGCTAAGTTTCAAACTGTAAGGTATCTTCGTCATCCGCTTTCTTTTTGTAAAGTCCAACCCCTCCCCTCCACAGCCGCACCTTGCCTTTCCCTCACCTCCCCATAAAGTATAAATGAAAAACACTGAGGAACAGAGAAAACATACCCTAAATATATAAATCCTTTAACGTACCCCCTCCCCTTTATATCCCCCAATGTTGTGAGGTCAGCTTGACTATTAAAGATATATTTGCCGCGTCATCTTGTTGAAAGCCGCACAAATGGCCCGAATACAATTTGACAAAATCCGTATCTGAACACAACAAAATCCCATAGCGCATGAAAAGATTTACTTTCGCCCTTGCCGCTTCCGCCCTTCTCGGGTTGAGCGCTTTTGCACAGACGAAGTTGGACCTGGCCAGCCAAGCCCAGTTGCGCCAAATCCGTCTGACGCAGCAGCAAACCGCTGTTCCCACTTCCCGTCCCGCACTGAAAGCCGTGAACCCCTCGGCACAAGGCAAGGTGCAGACCCACGTACTCGCCTTTGCCCGTCTCGCTGACGGATTTACCGAGGCCGACCTCCGCCAAGAGGGCGTGGACGTACTGCGCTCCAAGTTGGGCTTCGTGCTCCTCAACCTCCCCGTCGACGAGGTAGAACGCGTGGCCGCCCTGCCCAGCCTGCGTTCCGTACAGCTCGGCCGCAAGGTGAAGCCCCTGCTGAAATATGCCCGCGAGGCCACCGGCGTGGACCTCGTACACCAAGGCACGGGACTTTCCCAAGCCTACACGGGCAAGAACGTCGTTTGCGGCATCGTGGACATGGGTTTCGACTTCAACCACGCCAACTTCCTCGACAGTGAGGGGCGGAACCGCGTGAAATACTACGAGAACGTCACCCTCAACAACTATGCCACGAGCGACGACGACCTCTTCAAAATCACCTATTATAATACGCCCGAGCAAATCGCTGCCCTCACCACCGACGACAAGACCATGTACCACGGCACCCACACCATGGGCATCATGGCCGGCGGCTACAAGGGAGCCACCCAGGCCGCACTCCTCGCCGGCGAGGACGGCCACAGCGCTTCCGTGCAGAACAGCATCGACAACCCCTATTACGGCGTAGCCACCGAGGCCGACATCGTGGCAGCCACCTGCACGTCCTTCTCCGACCTTGAAATCGTGCAAGCCGTCGACGACCTCATCGGTTACAGCCAGTTTGTGCAGAAACCCATCGTGGTGAACCTCTCGCTGGGCACGAACCAGGGTCCCCACGACGGCACGAACATCGTTTGCCAGTATTTCGACGCTCTCGCCCAGTACTACAACGCCAAAATCGTGCTCGCTGCGGGCAACGAAGGCAACCTGAAGATTGCCGCCAACAAGACCTTCACCGCCGACGACCTCGAAATGCAGTCTTTCATCGACGGCGGGCCCATCGAAATCGAAGGCAAGGAATACACCCTCCGCTACGGCAACGTCGAGCTCTACAGCAACGACGAAACGCCCTTCGAGGTGCAGGCCGTCATCTACAACCTCAACCGCGGCCGCGTGACCAACCGCTTCAGCTTCACCCTCTCGGAAGAAACGAAGGGCACGGCACAGTACTGGTGCTCCGAAGCCTACCAGCAGACCGACAACGATATCGTCGACAAGTCCTTCAGCCAGAACTTCGAGGGCTACATCGGCATCGGCTGGGCCGTCGACCCCTACAGCGGCCGCGCCTACGCCGCCATCGACGTTTGTACGCTCGACAGCCTCAACCGCGACCCCTCCAAGAACTACGCCATCGGTTTCATCGTCAAGGGACGCGAAGGCCAGCGCATCGATGCCTTCGCCATGGGCGACAGCCTCAGCCTCGACAGCTACGGCCGCGAAGGCTGGACCGACGGTTCGTGCAACGGCTCCGTGAGCGACATGTGTACGGGCAAGCAGACCCTCTGCGTGGGTGCCTACACCTCCACCGACTCCTGGGCCCAGCTCGACGGCTTCGCTTATAGCCTGCCCGAAGCGGGCCTCACGACGGGCCACGTGGCCCCCATCTCCTCCTACGGCACCCTCATCGACGGCCGCAACCTGCCCCACGTCCTCGCCCCCGGCGCCATGGTCGTTTCCTCCATGAGCCGCTACTACCTCGATTTCGGCGGACTGACCGACAAAGACGACATCATGTCCGCCCGTGCCCTCACGCTGGGCCGCGACCCCTTCGTGTGGGGCATAGGCACCTCGATGGCCTGCCCGATGGTGTCGGGCATCATCGCCCTCTGGCTCGAAGCCAATCCCAACCTCACGATGGCTGAAATCAAGGACATCCTGGCCCAGACCTCTGTGGTGGACGACAAACTCGCCGCGGACGACAAGGTGCAGGTGGGCGCAGGCCTCATCCAAGCCTACGAAGGCCTGAAGGAAGTGCTCCGCCGCCAGGAAGCCGCCGGCATCCACGGAGTCGGGGCCGAAGCCACGCGCCTCGTGACCACGCCCCTCGGCGCCCAGCGCTTCAGGGTGTTCCTCGCCGGTGCCCCGTCGCTTCAGGTAGAAGTGTTCAACATGGCCGGCGTCTGCGTGGCCCGTCAGCAGGCCGCTGGCGACGAAGCCACCCTCAGCCTCGCCGGGCAGCCCAAGGGCTCCTACGTGGTGCGCGTGAACGGACAGCACGCCCGCTGCCTCCTCGTGCAATAGGCCGCGGCGCATTTCAACGGAAAAAACATTGTCACACAAAAACATACCCATTATGAACCACATCCTACACCGCGTATGGTTCCGGCTGGCCGCCCTGTGCTGCCTCTTCTGCGCCCTTCCCCAAGTGGCCGCAGCGCAGGAGGAGGAACCCATCATCCAGTTCAAGACCATTGCCAAGGAGGCGGCCAACGCCGGCTCCGTCACGCTCTTCATCGGCGGTTTCCAGACCACTACAGACTACATCGACGTGGACTGCGGCAGCGGTCCGGAAGAACGCGAGCTCACTCCCGCCACCATCAATACCGAAACGGGTAGCTGGGAAGGCGGTGCCTACATCACCTGCACCCTCGACGACAACGGCATCGTGAAAATCTACGGCGACGCCGCGAATATCGCCGTGCTCAACTTCTCGGGCTGCTACATCTCCGAACTGAAGATGGCCCCCATGCCCAACCTCTACTACCTCAACCTCGAGCACAACCAGCTCGGCGCGCTCGACCTCGACGGACAGACGGGCCTGCAGTACCTCACCCTCACCGACAACCCCTTCGGCAAGCAACCCCTGAAGGTGGGCAACGACAAGCCCAACCTCATGGTGCTCGAAATCGGCCAGGTGGGCAAAGTCGACCCCACGTTCAGCCTGCGCGACTATCCCGCCCTCGTCTCGTTCGACGCCTACGCCTGCAAGTCGCTCACGCAGATTGATCCCACGGGCTGCCCCAACCTCCAGCGCCTTTCGCTCGACGGCACGAGCCTCAGCAGCCTCGACGTGAGCGGCAACCCCAACCTCACCATCCTCAACATCAGCGACACGAACATCGACGAAGTGAACCTCACGGGACTCCAGTGGCTCCAGCAGCTCTACGTGGACCGACAGGGCACGCAGACCAAAATCAAGAGCCTCGACGTGACGGCCAACAAGAACCTCGTCTACCTCTTCGCCGCCGGCAACGACCTAAAGCAGATTGACCTCACGCAGAACCGCTACCTCCAGCAGCTCTACCTCGCCGATAACCTCCTCTCCGAGATTGACCTGAGCCAGAACGTGAACCTCATCAACGTCGTCCTGCGCGGCAACTGCTTCAACTTCGCCACCCTCCCCGCACCCGGCGAATGGAACCAGTACGACTACAACCAGCGCAACATGCCCATCGCCAAGACCGTGAAGGTAGGCGACGTGCTCGACTACTCCGACAAGGTGCTCCGCGAAGGCACCACCACCACCTTCGCCGTCTTCGTGGCCAGCGAGGACTCCGCCGGCTTCGTGCAGGAACTCCCCTCGAGCTACTATACCTACGAAGACGGAAAGGTCACCTTCCTCAAAGCTCCCGAGGACAGCGTCTACCTCGCCTTCGCCAACGACCTCTTCCCCGACATTCTCCTCAACTACATGCCCCTGCGCACCGACAAGTTCAAGGTGAAGACCGAAGAAGACTTCGGCAAGGACGACCTCGCCCTCAGCGTGCAGTCACTCCTCGCCTCCTCCGACGGCATCCACCTCACGATGAAGGTCGGCATGGCCGGCGCAACCCCTGAAAGCCCCAAGAAGTTCTACATCTGCGACCTCGACGGCAAGCGCACCGAGTGCGTGGCCACCACGGAAGACACGCCCGAAGCCTGCAACGTGGACATACAGATGCGCCAGAGCACGGCCTATCTCTATGTGCCGCAGGACGAACTCGTCACCGCCCTCGCCGTGGAAAACCAGACCCTCCTCGACGTGGACCTCAAGCAGGCACGCACGCTCAAGGAACTCACCCTCGCCGGCACCGAGCTCTACAGCATTGACCTCGGCTACAACAAGAACCTCCGCAAGCTCACCCTCACGGGCAACCACTTCTACAGCCTCAACATCCGCGGCGTGAACGATGCCTACCAGAAGACCCTCCTGCAGGACATCAATCTCTCGAACAACGAGATGACCTCTGTGAGCCTCAACGACATGGGCACCATCCACCACCTCAACCTCTCCGGCAACCGCCTCGCCGAACTCTCGCTGAAGGATGCCGACAACATGGAGACCCTCGACCTCTCGGGCAACGAGCTCACTACGGTGAACCTCAGCTACTGCACGCTCATGACGGACTGCAACATCGCCAACAACCAGGTGAAGGAACTCGTGATGCCCGAAGAAGTGTCGCTCGTGCGCTTCCACTGCGAGAACAACGACCTGAACTTCTCCACCCTTCCCTTGCTCGAAGGGCTGGAAGAATATACCTTTGCCCCCCAGAACCTCGTGCAGCTCGCTGCCAAGGCACCCAGTGTGGACCTCCAGAGCCACAACGTGGACGGACAGACCGCCTTTGTCTGGAAAAATGCCGAAGGCAACGTCCTGGTGCAGGGCACGGACTACGAAATCAACGACGGACGCACCCGCTTCCTCGACCCCGTCATCGGCCAGAAAGTCTACTGCGAAATGACCAACCCCCGCTTCGCCGGACTCGTGCTCACCACGACCGAGATTGAGGCAGCCGCCATGCCGCAGCACGTCCTCGCCACCTTCACCACCCTCGCCGACGGCGTAGCCACCCTGGTGCTCCGCAGCCACAAGGCTACCACCATCTGCATCGACTGGAAGGGCGGCAGCCACTCCGTGGAGAGCTACGCCGTGGCCAACAAGCTCGAGACGCTCGAGGTGCCCACCTACGCCGGTGCCCAGTGTACGGTCTATGGCTATAGCGCAGAGGAGCCCCTCTACGTCTTCAGCCTCCGCGACGCCAAGCTCGCCGACGTGGACCTCAGCGAAATGAAGCAGCTCGCATTGGTCAACGTGAGCGGTGCCGGCATCGATGCCATCAAGCTCCCCGACACCGACACCCTCGTCGAACTCATCCTCGCGAACAACAAGTTCAGCCAGCTCGACCTCAGCCGCTACGCCGGACAGCTCCACCTGCTCACGCTCAACAACAACCAGTTCACCGAGTTCGACGCCACGCCCTTCAAGCAAGTGTTCAGCCTCAACCTCGCCAACAACCTGCTCGAAAGCGTGCAGCTCGACAATCCCGACATGTGGAACCTCGACCTCTCGGGCAACCAGCTGAAGCAAATCGACGTGACCAAGGTGCCCGAGCTCAACCAGCTCTTCCTCACCAACAACCAGCTCTCCGAGCTCGACCTCACCGCGCAGAAGGGTCTCCACGCCCTCCACGTCGACGGCAACCGCTTCACCTTCAGCACCCTGCCCCTGCCCAACAGCCAGTACGGCTCCTACCAGTACGGCCAGCAGGCCAACATTGACATCGTGGTAGACGAAATGGGCCGCGTGGACCTCGGCTCCGAAGCCCAGGTGGGCCAGGTGGCCACCACCTACCGCTGGTTCGTAGGCACCCCCTGGTACGACGAAAACTCGGGTGAACTCACGGGCGAAGAGCTCTACATCAACGAAGAGTACACCCTCGAAGACGGCGTCACCAAGTTCCTCAGCCCCATCGACAACGTGGTTTGCGCCCTCCTCAACGAGCAGTTCCCCAACCTCACGCTCTACACCAATCCCGTCAATGTGACGACCGTCGACGCCATCCGCGGCGTGGAAGTGGCCGAAGGCGTGCAGCTCACCCTCGAAGGCCGCCGTCTCCGCGTGGAGGCTGAGGCCGGACAGCAGCTCACCGTCTACAACGCCGGCGGACAGCAGGTGGGCAGCGTACAGCTCCAGGGCCGCACCGGTGCCATCGACCTGGCACAACCCGGTGTCTACGTGGTTCGCTGCGGCGAAAAGGCCACGAAGATTGTGGTAAAATAAGCCGCGGCATCCGACACCGCTCTCCCCCTTAGCGGGAGATGCATACCTTCCCAGGGCAACACTTCGGGCAGACCGCGGGGGATTTCCTAACCTCCAACCCTCCCCCGTCTGCCCCCGGTGTTGCCCTGGCCTATATACCTCCTCCCCATGAAGTTCGACTTCCACACCCACCGCCTCTCCACACCGCCGGGCACGGGCATCGTCAACCTGCCCGAAGCCTGGGTGGCCCGCCCCGAGCTCTTCCGGCCCGAGGAAGGCGCGTTCTATTCGGCCGGCATCCACCCCTGGTGGACCGCCGGGAGCGACCGCTGCGAAGCCATGCTCCGCCAGTTGCCCCTCCTGCTCCGCCATCCCCAGGTGGTGAGGGTAGGGGAGTGCGGCCTCGACCGCCTGCGCGGGGCATCGCTGCCGGTGCAGGCCGAAGTCTTTGCCGCCCAGGTCGCCCTCGCCGAAGAGCTGGGCCTCCCCCTGACGCTCCACGTGGTGCGCGCCTTTGACCTCCTCCTCCAGCTCCGCAAGCGCCTGCGGCCCACGACGCGCTGGGTGGTCCACGGTTTCCGCGGCGGTCCCGCCCTGGCCCGTCAGCTCCTCGAGGCCGGCATCGACCTCAGTTTCGGTCCGCGCCGCAACCCCGGGGCCTACGACCTCACCCCGCCCCACCGCCGCTTCGAGGAAACCGACGGCGAGGGATAGCCCCGCAAATGCCGAAAAGAAATTCCGCGGCACACAAAGCCGCGCGGGAATAAAGCGCGTTTTCAAAAGAAAAACGTACTTTTGCACCCGTATATTTTTAAACCTTACAGAAATCGATGAACTTTGTTGAAGAACTGACATGGCGCGGTATGCTCCACCAGATGATGCCCGGCACTGAAGAGTTGCTGGGCAAGGAGATGGTTACCGCATACGTGGGCATCGACCCCACCGCCGATTCCCTCCATATCGGGCACCTCTGCTCCGTGATGATGCTCCGCCACTTCCAGCGCGCGGGCCACAAGCCCCTCGCCCTCGTCGGCGGTGCCACGGGCATGATTGGCGACCCCTCGGGCAAGAGTGCCGAGCGCAACCTCCTCACCGAAGATGTGCTCCGCCACAACGTGGAATGTATCAAGAAGCAGCTTTCGCACTTCCTCGACTTCGACTCCGACGCGCCCAACGCGGCCGAACTCGTGAACAACTACGACTGGATGAAGGACTTCACCTTCCTCGACTTCGCCCGCGAGGTCGGCAAGCACATCACCGTCAACTACATGATGGCCAAGGACAGCGTGAAGAAGCGCCTCAACGGTGAGGCCCGCGACGGCCTTTCCTTCACCGAATTTACCTACCAGCTCCTCCAGGGCTACGACTTCCTCCACCTCTACCAGGAGAAGAACTGCAAGCTCCAGATGGGCGGCTCCGACCAGTGGGGCAACATCACCACCGGCACGGAACTCATCCGCCGCACCCTGGGTGCCGAGGCCGACGCCTACGCCCTCACCTGTCCGCTCATCACCAAGGCCGACGGCAAGAAGTTCGGCAAGACCGAGCAGGGCAACGTATGGCTCGACCGCCGCTACACCACGCCCTACAAGTTCTACCAGTTCTGGCTCAACGTGGGCGACGAAGAGGCCGAGCGCTACATCAAGATCTTCACCAGCCTCCCGAAGGAAGAAATCGATGCCCTCATCGCCGAACACCGCGCCGACCCCGGACGCCGCCAGCTCCAGAAGCGCCTCGGCGAGGAAGTCACCTGCATGGTCCACAGCCGCGAGGACTACGAGATGGCCCTCGAAGCCTCCAACATCCTCTTCGGCAAGGCCACCAAGGAGAGCCTCGTCAAGCTCGACGAAGACACTCTCCTCAGCGTCTTCGACGGCGTGCCCCGCTTCGAAGTGAGCCGCGAGCAGGCCGTCGGTGCCAAGGCCGTCGACCTCATGGCCGAACACACCCAGTGCTTTGCCTCCAAGGGCGAGATGCGCAAGCTCACCCAGGGCGGCGGCGTCAGCCTCAACAAGGAGAAGCTCAGCGCCTTCGACCAGGTGATTTCGGAAGAAGACCTCCTCAACGGCAAGTATCTCCTCGTGCAGCGCGGCAAGAAGAACTACTTCCTCATCACCGTGGTGTAGTTCTCCCGGCCGTTCCACCGTTACAACCGTTTGGCCGGGCGGCGTCGCCTCCCCCGGCCAAACGGGCTTGTACTTTTTCCCCCCACCTGCGGGCAGAACCTTCATCTATACCCGACAAACACAAGTATCACCCCCTCACACTTTCCCCTTCACGCCCATGGCTGTTGAAATAAAGAGAGTAACGAAGAAGTCCGAACTGAAGCGCTTCATTCGTTTCAACTACGAGTTTTACAAGAACAATCCCTATGCCGTGCCCGACCTCTACGACGACATGCTCGGCACCTTCTCCCCGAAGAAGAACGCCGCATTCGAGTTTTGCGAGGCCGACTACTTCCTCGCCTATCGCGAGGGCCGCATCGTGGGCCGCGTGGCAGCCATCATCAACCACCGCGCCAACGAGCAGTGGCAGAAGAAGACCGTGCGCTTCGGCTGGATTGACTTCATCGACGACCTCGAGGTGAGCCGTGCGCTCATCGGTGCCGTGAAGCAGTGGGGCAAGGAGCGCGGCATGGACACCATCGAGGGGCCGCTCGGCTTCACCGACATGGATGCCGAGGGCATGCTCATCGAAGGCTTCGACCAGCTCTCCACGATGGCCACCATCTACAACTATCCCTACTACCCCCGCCACATGGAGCAGCTCGGGATGGAGAAGAGCGCCGACTGGGTGGAAATGAAAATCTACGTGCCCGACGAAATCCCCGAGAAGCACAAGCGCATCTCCGACATCATCGCCCGCAAGTACAACCTCCACGTGCGCAAGCTCACCAGCAAGCGCGAGGTGCTCCGTTCGGGCCTGGCCCACGACATATTCCGCCTCATCAACGATGCCTACGCCCCGCTCTTCAACTTCTCGCGCATGACGGAGCGCCAGATAGACCAATATGTCAAGATGTACGTGCCCGTGCTCGACCTCCGCATGGTCAGCATAGTGGAAAACGAGCAGAACGAAATCGTGGCCGTCGGCATCTCCATGGCCTCGCTCAGCGAGGCGCTCCAGAAGGCCAAGGGCCGCCTGTTGCCCTTCGGCTGGTTCCACCTCCTGAAGGCCCTCTTCTGGAAACGCCCCAAGATGCTCGACCTGCTCCTCGTCGGCGTGCGTCCCGACTACCAGAACAAGGGCGTGAACGCCCTCCTCTTCACCGACCTCATCCCCGTCTACCAGCAGCTCGGCTTCGAGTATGCCGAAAGCAACCCCGAACTCGAGCTCAACGAGAAAGTGCAGAACCAGTGGCAGTATTTCAAGACTGAACAGCATAAGCGCCGCCGCTGCTTCAAGGCGCAGATTTAGGCGTGCGGCCGCACGCTTTCCAGCGTTCAACGTGCGCCCCGAAGGGGCAACAAGCAGCGACAGAGGGGTTCAAACGCGGCGATATACGCGGTCAAATGTGCTCAAACGCGGCGGCAAAATACATTTCTGTCGCTGCTTTTGCCCCTTTGGGGCGTATCGTTAGCACTGCGGGGTAACCCAGGGTGTCGCTCGCTGCGCTCGCTTGCCCTGGGCTGGGAGCTTGTTGCCCCTTCGGGGCGCACGTTGAACGCATGAATACCCCCCGAAACGAAAACATGCCTCTCGCTTGCCCTGGGCTGGGAGCTCATTGCCCCTTGCATAAAATTGGCTGCGCTCGGCATAGCTCAAGCAAGCTTGGCTCTGCTCTCACTTGCACAAATTTTCGGGGCGCGCGTTGAACGCTGGAATACTCCCGAAACGAAAACATGCCTCTCGCTTGCCCCGTGCGTTAACGTGCCCCCGGCATCCTACAATAAATTGAATAATAATCCCCCCGAAGCTATGTCCGAAGAACTCCTCCCGACCCCCGCCCCCGAAGTAGTCTACGACGAGAGCAAGATACGCCACCTCGAAGACACCGAGCACATCCGCACCCGCCCGGGCATGTACATAGGCCGCTTGGGCGACGGTTCACATGCCGAAGACGGCATCTACGTGCTCCTCAAGGAAAGCATCGACAACAGCATCGACGAGTTCAACGAAGGCTTCGGCAAGCGCATCGAAGTAAACATCCACGACAGCCTCACCGCCGAAATCCGCGACTACGGCCGCGGCATCCCCCTCGGCGCGCTCGTCGACGCCGTGTCCAAGCTCAACACCGGCGGCAAGTACGACACCGCCGTCTTCACCGCCTCCGTCGGCATGAACGGCGTGGGCCTCAAGGCCGTCAATGCCCTCTCCACCCGCTTTGTGGCCCGCAGCGTGCGCGAAGGGAAAATGCGCGAGGCCATCTTCGAGCGCGGTGTCCTCGTGAGCGACGAAGAGGGCAGCTGCGACGAGGAAAACGGCACCTACATCTACTTCGAGCCCGACAAGACCCTCTTCCAGAACTACCGCTTCCACGGCGAGTTTGTGGAGAACATGCTCCGCAACTACACCTACCTCAACACCGGCCTCGCCATCTTCTACAACGGCCGACGCATACTCAGCCGCAACGGCCTCGAGGACCTCCTCAACGACAACATGACCGCGCCGGGCCTCTATCCCATCGTACACCTCTCCGCCCCCGGCATCGACATCGCCTTCACCCACACCTCCCAGTATGGCGAAGAGTACTACTCCTTCGTGAACGGCCAGCACACCACCCAGGGCGGTACCCACCAGAGCGCCTTCAAGGAACACATAGCCCGCACCATCAAGGAGCACCTCGGCAAGAACTACGACGTGCAGGACGTGCGCAACGGCCTCGTTGCAGCCGTCGCCATCCGCGTCATCGAGCCCCTCTTCGAGAGCCAGACCAAAATCAAGCTCGGTTCGCTCACCATGGCCCCCGACAAGGACTCCAACGGCAACCCCTTCCCCCTCTCGGGCGTGAGCGTGAACAAGTTCGTGGGCGACTTCGTCAAGGAGCAGGTAGACAACTACCTCCACAAGCACACCGACATCGCCGACATCATCAAGCAAAAAATAGAAGAGAGCGAGAAAGAGCGCAAGGCCATAGCCGGCGTCACCAAGCTCGCCCGCGAACGCGCCAAGAAGGCCAACCTCCACAACCGCAAGCTCCGCGACTGCCGCATACACCTCAACGACCCAGCCCCCAAGTCGCGCAAGAAGGACGACGAACCCTCGCAGGACCCCCGCTGGGACTCCTCCATCTTCATCACCGAGGGCGACTCCGCCAGCGGCTCCATCACGAAAAGCCGCGATGTCAACACCCAGGCCGTCTTCTCCCTCCGCGGCAAACCCCTCAACTGCTTCGGGCTCACCAAGAAAGTGGTCTACGAAAACGAAGAGTTCAACCTCCTCCAGGCCGCCCTCAACATCGAGGACGGGCTCGACGGCCTCCGCTACAACAAGGTCATCGTGGCCACCGATGCCGATGTCGACGGCATGCACATCCGCCTGCTCATGATCACCTTCTTCCTCCAGTTCTTCCCCGACCTCATCAAGAAGGGCCACGTCTACATCC
>CALZMA010000012.1 GCA_945788445.1 uncultured Bacteroidales bacterium
AGCTGCCCTTTGCGCAGGGCCTCGGCCACGGCTTCTTCCTGGACCAAAGCGCCGCGTGCCGTGTTTATCAGGATAAGCCCCGGACGCACCTTGCCGAGAAGGGCTTCATTGACAAAGCCGCGGTTGGCTGCGGTCAGCGGACAGTTGAGGCTGACCACGTGGCACTCGCCGAAGGCTTCTTCGAGGGTGGCTTTCTTCACGTGGGGCGGCAGGGCCGAGGGGTCCTTGCTCGTCACGGCCCAAATCTCCATGCCGAAGGCAGAGAGGATGCAGGCTACGGCCTGCCCGATGTTGCCAAAGCCCACGATGGCCGCACGCTTGCCGGCAAGTTCCATGCGCGGCCAGGAGGTGTAGCAGAAGTCGGGGCTGTTCACCCACGCGCCCTTGCGGTTCTCTTCGGTGTAGTGGCCCACGCTGTCGATGGCCTCGAGCAGCAGGGATATGACCATTTGCGCTACGGACTGGCTGGAATAGCCCGCGCAGTTGCACACCGTGATGTTCCGCTCGCGGGCAGCGGCAGTGTCGATGCGGTCGAAACCAGTGGCGGCCACGCAGACCAAGCGGAGCTGGGGGAGCGCATCGAAGTGGGCGGCCCCGAGCGATGTTTTATTGACGATGACCACTTCGGCACCAGCGGCACGGGAAACGATGTCGGCCGGTTCGGTGCGGTCGTAGACGACGAGTTCGCCCAAAGCCTCAAGGGTTTCCCAAGTGAGGTCGCCGGGGTTGATGGTGTAGCCGTCTAAGAAAACTATTTTCATAGTTTGAGGAGTTTAGGAGTTCGAAGAGTTGAGAAGTTTAAGAGTGGAAGCGTTTGGCCTTATTGTACCCTGAAGAGAGGGGTGGAGCAGGCCACAAGTTGCCAGTAGCGTGCGGCGGTGGGGCGGTAGTAAACGAGGATTTCGTACTCGTTTTCCGTTTGGAAATAGTCGCCCTCGACGGGAGCGGTCAGTGCGGACCGTTGGCCGGGGGCATCGAAGCAGAGATACTGGTAGTTGTAGTAGCCGGTCTTCAGGAGAATGGAAGCCTCGTAGCAGTGCTCCTCGTCGTTGTAGTGCATGAGGTAGGCATCGGAGAAGTCGGGCACGGCCCAGCGGCCGTTCACGTAGACCTTGCGGCCCGCCCAGGGGAGCATGTCGAGGCGGAAATGCGTCCAGACGTAGTCGGCCTCGGTGTCGGGGTCGGCGCTGCCCGACCAGGCCACGACCCAGGCACCGTTGCGCTCCTCATCGTAGAGATAGTTCTTGCGCGGGGCATCGGCGAAGAGCGTGTAGTGGTAGTAGGGGTCGTACCATCGCATCGACTCGCCGTGCATTCCGGGGTAGCGTGTGCTGAGCATTTCCATTTTGCGGTATTCGTTGCCCGCCTTGAAGATGAGTTTCTGCTCGTGCTCCCAGCGGAGCTGCCCGGCCTGTTGCGAAGTGGGCGTGAGGCCCATCACGGCCGTGTCGTAGCGGCGGTTCTGCATCACAATGGTCTTCACCTCTTCCGCCGCATCGCGCAGCGGGAGGTTGCCGAGGTTCAGTTCGAGCGAAACCTGCTGGTGCTTGTCGTTCCAGTCAATCTCGGTGTTGGTCGTGCAGGTAGCGACCAGTCCCGCCTTGCGGTCCACCACGCCGAAATAGGTTTGGCAAACGGGCTCCTCGTCCTCGTCGTATATAGTGAGGAGATAGTTGCCCGAGAGTAAGGGCTTGAGGCGTTCGTTGGGGAGCGTGAAGCGGTAGTGGAGGTATTGCACCGAGGTGTTCAGGCTGGGCTCGTAGTCGTCGATGACCTCCTCGTCCTGTACGGCGTAGAGATATTCGCTTTCAAAGAGTTCGTCGCTCGGGTTGCCTTCCCAGTCGCAGTGGGTCAGGCGGTAGGTGTAGCGGCAGTATTGGTGCGTGAGGTCGTCGAAGGAAACCTCGAGCTGCTCGCCGCCGTTCAGACTGATGACGGGAAACTGTTCCGCCTGCCCGTCCACCGCGAGGCGCAGGCTGTGGAGGTTGGGAGCCAGCAGCGTGGTGCGGCCGGGCTGTGCCTGCACAGGCAGCACTGACAGCGCGCCCCAGAACGCATTCACCAGAACGGACCTTGAAAGCATACTCACATTCATTGCTTGCTATCTTTTCGGAGTGATTTTCACAATGTAGTCTATCTCAACCTTTTCTCCGCGGGGCAGCTGCAGCGTGAGCGTTTTCTCTTTCTTGTTGAAGGCGAAAGCGAGCGGTTTGCCATCGAGCAGCGACTCCACCTTGGCAGGCTTTTCAGCCATCGCCACGGTCTGCGTCGCGGGCAGTTCGGCCGAGAGGAAGTGGAGGTAGACAGCGCCCGAGGTGCGGCCCTGCGTACTCACCAGCGTGTCGCCTTGGCAGACTGGGCCAGCCACCGTAGCGTAGATGCTCTCGCCGGCGGGGCCGCGGAGCCATTCGCCCATTTCGCCGAGGCGGCGGAGTGCGGTGGCGGGCAACTGCCCGTCTGGCTGCGGGCCCACGTTGAGCAGCAGGTTGGCCCCCTTGGCGGCCGTGCGCACCAAGAGGCGGAGCAGGGTGGGGGTGGACTTGTAGTTCTGGTCCTTGATCTTGTAGCCCCACATGCCGTTCATCGTTTCGCAGGTTTCGAGCGGGAGCCGGCTGATGGCCTGTCCCGAAAGGCCCGCCTTGTTCTCGCCGGGCACATCGCGCTCGAACATCTGCATGTCCTCGCCTTCGAACGGTGTCTGGTGGTGGTTGTTGCCCACGATGCAGGCGGGCTGGAGGCTGTGGATGAGGCGGTATTGTTCGGAGAGTTGCCAGTCGAAGGGGACGGAGTCGGCATCGTGGTCCCATACGCCGTCGAACCAGATGCCGTTGATTTTGCCGTAGTTCGTGAGGAGTTCGGTGAGCTGCGCGTTCATGAAGGCGTAGTAGCTTGCCCAGTCGGCACGCTGCGGGTCCTTGCCCGTGCGGCGTCCCGTGCGCCCCATGGGGTAGTCGTCGCGGGTCCAGTCGATGTGGGAATAGTAGAGGTGGAGGCCCATGCCCTTCTCGTGGCACGCCTCGGCCAGTTCGCCCACGATGTCGCGCCCGAAGGGCGTGTGCATGATGTTGTAGGGCGAGCACTGCGTGTTCCACATCGAGAAACCCTCGTGGTGGCGCGAGGTGAAGCAGATGTACTTCGCACCCGCCTGCTGCAGGGCGTCAATCCACCGGCGGGCATCGAAGGCGTGCGGGTAGAAGGCGTTCATGGCCTTGGCATATTCGTCTTTGTCGATGCCCTCGTTTTGCATGTACCATTCGCCTTGGGCAAACAGGCTGTAAAGTCCCCAATGGAGGAAAATGCCAAAGCGCGCGTCGCTGAAGTCCTGCCGTGCGGCGAGGTTCGATGCCGTGGGCTGGTAAGCCTCTGTCACTGGCTGAGCGCGAAGGAGGGAAACGGAGGAGAGGAAAAGGAGAACGGAGAGAAGATACTTCATGAGCGGAAAGAATGTTGGCCGGGTAACGATTGGGGAGGTCTCGGTGCTAAGCATCGCCTGCGGGCGGGATGACTTCCACGGCGAATTTTTCGGGATGTTTTCCCTTGAAATCCTTGTAGTAGTCCATGATGATGGCCATGTCGGCCTCCACGTTGCCCGAGGGCACGAGCGTGCGCTTGCAGACAATGGTGCGCGAAGGGAAGTCGATGGCGTAGAGCAGGATGGGAAGGTTCGCTTTCAGTGCAATGTAGTAGAAGCCGCGCTTCCATTTCTCCACCTTCGAGCGGGTGCCTTCGGGCGTCACGGCCAGCGAGAACGTGGGCGACTTGAGGGCCAGTTCTGCGAGTTGGTCCGTGAGGCTCGTTTTCTTGCTCCGCTCCACGGGGATGCCCCCCATCTTGCGGAAAATCGGGCCGAGCGGCCAGAAGAACCATTCTTTCTTCATCAGAAAGTTGGAAGTGAGCCCCAGGGCGGTATAGTAGCTTTTGCCGATGAGGAAGTCCCAGTTGCTGGTGTGGGGAGCGATGCAGATGATGCACTTCTCGGGTCGAGGCTGGTCAACCTCTTCCTTCCAGCCTCCCCAGCGGAACAGCAGGGTGTGGCATATTTGTCTAAACATATTGCGGTCGAGTGGTGCGTCGGCACCGGTTTGTATAAAAATAGGTTTGCTGCGCGGCAGTCTCAGGGTTCAACTGTCGCGCAGCACCTAAATAGGGGTAGGGGGCATTATGCCTCAACGATGCGTTGTGAGAGGGCGTTTACCTTCTCGGTAAACTCCTGCTTCAGCTTCTTGTAGTACAAGCGTGCTGCCCCGGGCTCCGTGTGGCTGATGCGCTGCACGAAATCGGCATGCAGGTTGAGCACTTCCACCATCAGCTCGTCGAGCTTCTGGCGGTCTGCCTGGTTACACATGCTGAGCGCCACACAGTCGGCGAAGAGCTCGCCCGTGATGGACTTCACGCTTTTCTTCAGTTGTTTGCGGTTTGCCATATTGCAGTAGAGATAAGAAACGTATTAGTTTATGGGTTCAATGATTTCCATCCCCTTCACGATAGCCTGCTCGTTCACGGGGAGGAGGTGGTGGTGGCGTTCGGGAAGCGTTTTGCGCAGGGCTTTGATAACGCTTTCGATGCTCACGATGGGGTGGAGCTTGAGGAAGCCGCCGAGGATGAACATGTTGAAACACTTCATCATGGCCATGTCGGCCGCAGTTTCCATCGCGTTGGTCTGCCACGAGTGGATATCCTCTCGCGTGGGCTTCTGGAAGATGCCGTAGCGGTCGAAGATGAGGTCGCCGCCGGGCTTCACCTTCGGTTCAAACTTTTCGAGCGAAGGCTGGTTGAGAAGGATGGCCGTGTCGTAGGCGCTGAGCACGGGCGACGAGATGGGGTCGTCGCTCACGATGACGGTCACGTTGGCCGTGCCGCCGCGCTGTTCCGGTCCGTAGGCAGGCATCCAAGTGACTTCCTTGCCCTCCATCAGTCCGGCGTAGGCCAGAATTTTGCCCATGGAAAGCACGCCCTGTCCGCCGAAGCCCGATATGATAATCTCCTGTTTCATGGTTTGCTGATTCTTGAATGATAACTTAAAAAGCCAAGCTAAGTTGCGGGCGGCCTACTTTTCCGCTGCAACGTCCTTGAGGTCGCCCACGTGGTAGAAGTCGAACATGTGCTCCTCCATCCACTTGTTGGCCTTGACGGGCGAGAGTTTCCAGCCCGATGAGCAGGTAGCCACGATTTCGATGAGGTTCGAGCCCCGGCCCTGCATGGAAAGTTCGAAAGCATGGCGGATGGCCTTCTTGGCCTTGCGGATGGCGGGCACGCTGTGAACGCTCTGGCGGGTCACGAAGGCCGTGCCCTGGAGCTGGGCGGCGATTTCCGACATGTTGAGCGGGTAGCCGTGGATTTGCGGGTCGCGTCCGTAGGGGCAAGTGGCCGTTTTCATGCCTTCGAGCGTGGTGGGCGCCATTTGTCCGCCCGTCATGCCGTAGATGGCGTTGTTGATAAAGATGATGGTGATGTTCTCACCGCGGTTCAGCGCGTGGATGGTTTCGGCCGTACCGATGGCCGCGAGGTCGCCGTCGCCCTGGTAGGTGAAGACGAGGCGGTCCGGCCAGAGGCGCTTGCAGGCGGTGGCCAGTGCGGGCGCACGTCCGTGGGCCGCTTCCTGCCAGTCGATGTCGATGTAGCGGTAGGCAAATACGCCGCAGCCCACCGGACTGATGCCGATGGTGTGGTCCTGCATACCCATTTCGTCGATGACCTCAGCGATGAGTTTGTGCACCACGCCGTGGGAGCAGCCCGGACAGTAGTGCATCGTCATGTCGTTGAGCAATTTGGGCTTTTCGTACACCAAATTCTCGGGTTGGATGATATCTTCTCGTTTCATGACAAATCAAGTTGTTGTGTCTCATTCCCTTCTGCGCATCCCGGGCATCCTGAGGGCCACCTCCACCATCTTCACGACGACCGCAACGAGGCCCAGCATGTACCACTTCATCAGGCCTTCGCCCGCTTCGCAGAGGACAATGCCCACCATGGCTATGACGGCCATGAGAATGAATACGGAGTTGAGCACATTGCGGAGAAACAGCAGCTTCTGGTCCTTGCGGCGCTGCGCTTCCCTCTCGGGGTGGCGCAGGCGTTCGAGAATGTCGGGTTGTTCGTCTTGAGAATGAATCATATACTATATGTAGCTAATGAGGTCAAATTAAGGCAGTTTCATAAGAGCATCGACGATTTCGTCGGGCGAGGGCACGATGCCGCCCAGTCGGCCATACTGCTGCACGGGCACGCGGCCTTCTGCAGCCAGGCGCACGTCGAAGACCATTTGTCCGGCATTGATTTCAACCACCAGGATGCCCTTCACGTGTTTCGAGAGCTCTGCGATTTCCTTTTCGGGGAAGGGCCAGAGCGTGATGGGGCGGAAGAGTCCAGCTTTGCGTCCTTTCTCGCGGGCGAGTTCGATGGCTTTCTGGGAAATGCGCGCTGCCGAGCCGAAGGCCACGATGGCGTAGTCGGCATCCTCCATGTGGCGCGTTTCGTAGCGTACCTCCTTCTCGGTGATTTCCTTGTACTTCGCCTGGAGGTGAAGGTTGCGCACCTCCATGACGTCCGGCTGGAGTTCGAGCGAGGTAATCACCTGCGGCCCGCGTTCGTGTATGCCGTGGCCGTTGGCGGCCCAGGGGCATTCCTGTGCGATTTCCTCCTCCGTGCGGCGGGGCTTGAAGGGCGGGAGCACCACCTTTTCCATCATCTGGCCGATGACACCGTCAGAGAGCATCATCACCGGTGTGCGCCAGCGGAAGGCAAGCGTAAAGGCGAGGTCCACGAAGTCGGCCATTTCCTGCACCGATGCCGGGGCCAGCACAATCACGTTGTAGTCGCCGTTGCCGCCGCCGCGGGTGGCCTGGTTGTAGTCGCTTTGTGAAGGCTGGATGGTGCCGAGGCCCGGGCCGCCGCGTTGCACGTTCACGATGAGGCCGGGGATTTCGGCACCGGCCATATAGCTGATACCCTCCTGCATCAGAGCGATGCCCGGCGAGGCCGAAGAGGTCATCACGCGTTTGCCCGTGCCGCCGCCGCCGTAGAGCATGTTGATGGAGGCCACTTCGCTTTCGGCCTGCACGACCACCATGCCCGTGGTCTCCCATGGCTTCAGCTCGGCGAGCGTTTCGAGCACCTCACTTTGGGGAGTAATCGGATAACCGAAGTAGCCGTCGCAGCCGCAGCGGATGGCGGCGCGTGCAATGGCTTCGTTACCTTTGAGAAGCAGGATTTCGTTTTCTTCGTTCATAGAACTGTAAGGGTTAAGGACTAGGGGGCAGGGCCCCGCAGCCATTTTAAACTGTTTTTTTGCGGTAAACACTGATGCAGCCATCGGGACAGACAATGGCGCAGGACGCACAGCCGATGCAGCCGTCCGTCACTTCTTGACAAAAGGCGTAGCCCTTGTGGTTCACCTCGTTGGTGGAAAGCGCAAGCGTTTTGGTGGGGCAGGCCACAATGCAAAGGCCGCAACCCTTGCATCGGTCCGTGTCGATGACCAAGGCTCCTTTAATTTTGCTCATGCCGGTATTTGTTTAGAGGTTAATGGCGCGCTGGGCGCGCTGGGTGGTGTTTATACTCTTTAAGTCCGTAGCGCACGGGGCACTACGGATTGTAGTAATCTTTGTGGTAAAACTGCATGATGTCTTCAATCAGCGTACAATACTCGCGTGCGTTGCCTTGCGGGTTGAGCTCGTCGGCCTTGAGGAAAGCCGACTGGGCCAGGTGCCACTGTTGGTTTTTCAGGTGCGCCTTGCCTTTCAGAAGGTAGAGCTCGTAGTTGTCTCCGCTGTGCCCCAGTGCCGTATCGATCAGCTGGAGGGCCTCCTCAATGCGGCCCGTGTCGATGAGCTGGGGAATGGACGAAGGGGAAGGTTGAATGTCCATTTGGGTCAGTTTGTTAGGGTATGTCCGGGTTGCCTGTGTGAAGTGGGCTCGGAACAGGGGCGAAGATACAGCAAACAATATAGAAAGCGAAGCTTTTTGCAAGTTTTTTTATTTATGTGATGCGAAGCACGGAGCGCATGGCACAGCTTACAAGTAACAAGGTTATGAGGTTATAAAATATCTGGTAAAGTCTTTTGCCCTATGAGTGACTTCATAACCTTATAACCCCATAACCTTATATTATTTTGTCATTTGTGCGGAGCCTTTGCTGCCAGCACCTGTTCAATGCCCTGTTCGCGGTGGCAAAGGCGCACTTCCACACCGAACTTCTCGTTAAGGTGTTCCGCCAGGTGCTGGGCCGAATAGACGCTGCGGTGCTGTCCGCCCGTACAGCCGAAGCAGAACATGAGGCTCGTGAAGCCGCGTTCGAGGTAGCGCGCCGTGTGAACGTCCGCGAGGTGGTAGACCGAGTCGAGGAAAGTGAGGATTTCCCCGTCGTCTTCCAGGAAACGGATGACGGGTTCGTCCAGCCCCGTCAGCTGCTTGTACGGTTCGTAGCGGCCGGGGTTGTGCGTACTGCGGCAGTCGAACACGTAGCCCCCGCCGTTGCCGCTGTCGTCTGCGGGGATGCCCTTCTTGTAGCTGAAGCTGAACACCTTCACCACGAGCGGTGCTTTCGCTTCGTCCCCCTTCGTTGCGGGGCCGGCGCTGGTGCGGGGGGCATCGTCGAAGCGCGGCAGGCGCACCATGCGGCGCAGCACATCGTCGAGACAGGGATAGTCGTGGGCCACGCCGTCGAGCAGCAGGCGGCGCAGGCTGCGGATGGCCAGGGGGATGCTGTCCAGGAAATACTTCTTCCGCTCCACGTAGCCCCGGAGTCCGTAGGCACCCAGCACCTGGAGCGTGCGGAAAAGCACGAAGAGGGCCAGCCGCTGGCGGAAGCGTTCCTCGTTCAGCGTGGGGAGGAGCTTGTGGAGTTCGTCGAGGTACTGCCCCACGAGGTATTCGCGCAGCGTCTGCGGGTAGCGGGCCGAAGCCTGCCAGAGGAAGGAGGCCACGTCGTATTGCAGCGGACCCTCCATGCCTCCCTGGAAATCGATGAAGCGCGGCCCGCCCTGCGGCAGCAGCATCACGTTGCGCGCCTGGCAGTCGCGGTAGAGGAAGAAATGTTCCTCCGTAGCATCGCCCGCCAGGTCGGCCGCGAAGCGCTGCAGGTCGGCTTCGAGTTGCAGCTCGTCGAAGGGGAGGTCAGTGGTTTTGAGAAAACTGTATTTGAAATAGTTGAGGTCGAACATGGCCGCCTGGGCATCGAAGCGCACGGGAGGCAGGCACTGGCTGTAGTCGAGTCCTTCCGAGCCGCGCACCTGGATGTGCGGGAGCAGGCGCAGGGTGCGGGCGAGCAGTGCGGTTTCGGCTTCGCCGTAGTGGTAGTCGTTTTGCCGGGCCGGGGCGAGGGCATCGTAGAGCGAAACGCGCCCCAGGTCTTCCTGCAGGTAGCAGGTCTCGTCGTCGTTGATGGCCAGGATGCGCGGCATGGGGAGTCCCTTCGAGGTAAAGTGGCTTGCCAAGTAGACGAAGCTGTGGTTCTCGCTCACAGAAGTGCCGACAACGCCGATGACCGTCTGTCCGCAGCGCCCGTGCAGGCGCACATAGCGGCGGTTGCTCCCCGCTTTGGGAAGGGTTTCGGCCTTGAGCGGTGCTGCGCCGCTCCATTCTTTATATAGGGCAAGTAGGTTCTCCATGGATTATTCAATGAGGAATTAAATTCAATGAGGAATTAGGAATGAGGAATTAGGAATGAGGAATGAGGAATTAGGAATGAGGATTTGCTCCGCGTTCTATCGGCGTAGCCTAATTCCTAATTCCTAACTCCTCATTGAATTATAGTTTCAGATTTTCGTCGTAGCTGAGCGGAAGGTGTTTGCCGATGCTGGTCACCACGACGGCAGCCCCCTGTCGGCGGGCTTCCTCGTCCAGCAGGGCCGCCATGGCCTCGCTGTTGCGGTCATCGAGGTGGCTCACGGGTTCATCGGCGAGGAAGAAGTCGAAGGGTTGGGAAAGAGCGCGGATGAGCGCCACGCGCTGTTGCTGTCCGAAGCTCATGCGTCCGACCTTGGCATCCATCTTGTCGGCAATGCCGAGGCGGTCAAACCAGTCTGCAATTTCTCCCGGGGCCTTCCAATGGGTGAGGTTGTTCTTGATTTCCACGTTTTCCAAGGCGGTCAGTTCGGGGAAGAGCCGTAGCTCCTGGAAGAGGAGGCTGAGGTGGGAGCGGCGGAGCTGGGTCCAATCCTTTTCCTTCAGCTGCCGGATGTCGGTATCGTCGAAGGCAATGGTGCCCGCGTAGTCGTTGCGGTAGCCCGTAAGGTAGCTGCAGAGAGTCGATTTGCCCGCACCCGACTGCGCTTCCACCAGATAGCGCCGCCCCTTCTCGAACCGCACCTCGCTGAGCCACACGCCGCTTGTTCGCCCAAGGCCTTGGGCGAATACGGCAGGGAGGACTTGCTGGAGGAAAATGGTTTTCATGGGATAGGGCGTGCGCTTCGCGCAGGTTATAAGGTTATGGGGTTATGGGGGTAAGGGGTTATAAGGTTATGGGGTTATAAGGTTATTAGCTAAAGGTTTCAGTTCAAAGGTTGATTGCATGGTTTAAGACTCGCGTTCAACGAGGAGGCCCGAAGGGCTGACCTTTAGCTCATAGCCCAGGGTGAAACCCTGGGTTAGGCCGCGTTTTTCCCGAAGAGCCCTGTAGGGGCGGCAGCTTTATATGCTCGCTTAGGGGTGTCGCCCTTACAGGGCTCATCGGAGGGAATACCCGGTAGCCCAGGGCTTTACTCAGGTCTATGGGCTAAAGTTCGGGCTTTCAGCCCTCGCATTAAACGCTTGGCATAGCTCTCGAGCAAGCTTGTTTCTGCGCTTACTTGCACATTCTTCCTGAACGTGATAACCTGCAAAACCTGCGCTCAGCGCTTCGCCAGCCGCATCAGGTGAACCGCCACGAGGGCCGCGGTTTCGGTGCGCAAGCGGCTTTCGCCGAGGCTCACGGGCTGCCAGCCTTCGGCGAGCGCCGTTTCGATTTCTTGAAGGGAAAAGTCGCCTTCGGGACCAATCAGCACCACGGCCTCCGCGTCGGGGCGGAGCAGGTCGCTGAGGAAATTGCGCTGTGAAAGGTGGCAGGCGGGCGAAGCGGCGTCCGTGCCCTCTTCGGGCTCAAAGCAATGGGCAATGAAGCGCGACTGCGAGCCGGCTTCCTCCCGGAGGAAGTTCTTCAGCGGCGTCATTTCCACGATGGCGGGTTTGTACGCCTTGTGGCTTTGCTTCATGGCCGAGACAGCCACCTTTTCGAGGCGTTCCGTCTTCACCGTGCGTCGTTCCGAGTGGTCGCAGAGGAGCAGCACGAGTCGGTCGAAGCCGATTTCCGTAGCCTTCTCCACGAGCCACTCCATGCGGTCCATGTTCTTGGTCGGCGCCACGGCCACCGTGATGCTGCCCGCCCAAGGCTTCGGGTCGTCCCACTGGCGCTCGATGGCAAAGCAGCAATGTTTGGGCGTGGCCATCGTCAGCCGCGCCTCGAAGAAAGTGCCGCGTCCGTTGGTAAGCAACAGCTCGTCGCCTTCCTTCATGCGCAGCACTCTTACGGCGTGCGAAGCCTCCTCCTGCGGCAGTTCGAGCGGACCGTCCGGGAGTTGGGGGGCGTAGAAAAGGTGAAATTCTTTCATGGGGTGAGGCGCGCAGGTTAATTGGTTTCTTGTTGTTTGATACGTACGGTGAGGAGGCCCGGAGGGCTGGCCTTTACATAAGATTGGCTGCGCTCGGCCATTGAAGCGAGCTTCATGGCTCTCGCTTGCACA
>CALZMA010000013.1 GCA_945788445.1 uncultured Bacteroidales bacterium
CCGGAGCTTCGAGCGTCCGAGAGTTCTCTCACTGCTGTTCGTTCAGAGGGTGGGGCGGCTTACTTCAGGCTCACTTCCACGTCCTTCTCTACTTCTTCAATCACGAGTTTGTCTTCGCGGAGCAACCAGCCAAGACCCAAGTAGAGGTCCTTGTCGGCGCGGATCTTGGTAGCTTTCTTCAAGTCCTTACCCGTGAGTTTGCCTTGTGCGTTGAGGGCTTCCCAAATCTTGCCTGCCAATGCGCCAGCCTTTTCTTCAAACATAATCAGTATTCTTTATTAGTTAAACAATTTACCTTTGTGTTGGTCTTCTTCTATTGCTTGAAAGACAACGCAAAGATAGTGCTTTCTGCTGAGACTGAGGAACTTTTGTCTTAAAAACAGCTGATAATCAGACACTTTGACGAGATAAGGTGGAAAAAGTTTTAGCCGACTTGACAAATTTAGGGTAATTTATTGTACCTTCGTCGCCCAATCGAAGCACTTCTCCCTTCAGCAAACAACTCCTTTCTAACCCATTCGCCGTGATATCTTTCCTCATTCCGAACTACAACTACGTCTGCGCAGACCTCGTGCGCGACCTGGCCCGACAGGGCGAACAGCTGCGGGCGGAACAGCCCGTGGCGTTCGACTTCGAGGTGGTGGTGGCCGACGATGCCTCGCCCCGTCGCGAGACGGTCGAGGCCAACCGCGCCATCAACGCCCTGCCCCGCTGCCGCTACGTGGAACGCACCCAAAACGTGGGACGCGCCCACCTCTGCAACTGGCTCATCGAAGAAGCGAAGTTTGACTGCATCGTCATCATCGACTCCGACGCCGCCGTCTGCACACCCGATTTCGTGCGCCGCTATTGGGAGGAAAGCGACACGGCCGATGTGGTCTGCGGCACGCTCCGCAACCCCGAGGGCGGCGAACCCCGCGGCTGCGAACTGCGCTACCGCTACGAACAGCACGGCATGAAGCACCGCCGCGCGGCCCTCAGCAACGAGGCCAACGCCTACTGGCAACTCTCCACCTTCAACCTCCTGCTCCACCGCAGTGCGCTCGGCACGCTCCGCTTCGACGAACGCTGCCGCGAGTATGGCTACGAAGACGCCCTGTTGGGCCTCGAACTGGAGCGCCGCGGCATCAGCCTCCGCCATCTCGACAATCCACTCGTACACACCGGCATCGACCGGAACGCCTCCTTCCTCCAAAAGACCGAAACGGCCCTCCGCACCCTCTCGCTGCTCGAAGGCCCCATGCAGGAACGGGCCCAAGTGGCGCGCACCGAGCGCCGCCTCCGCGCCCTCCGGCTCGACGGTGTGGCGTGCGCCTTGTTCCGCCTCGCCCGCGGGCTGCTGCGCCGCCACCTGTGTGGCCACCATCCCTCCCTCTTCCTCTTCAATCTCTACAAACTGGGTTTCTACACCACGCTCATGCGCCGCGCCGGCGCGGGAGTACACCTATAATATATTATAAGGGCACGGGCCGCCGACCGCCTGCGCGTTTCCCGTTCTGCAAAATCCTTTCCCACCATGCTTTTCAACGTCTACGAAGCCTCGGCCGGGTCCGGCAAGACCTACCGCCTGGCACTCGAATACATCGCCTTGGCCCTCGAGTCGGGACAACCTTCGGCCTTCTCCCACATCCTGGCCGTCACGTTCACCAACAAGGCTACGGGAGAAATGAAAGACCGCATACTTGCGCAGCTCTACAACGTGGCGCGTGGCGGACTCGATGCCTCCTTCATGGAACAGCTCTGCGAACGCCTTGCCCTGCCTGCCGCCGAAGTGGCCCGCCGCGCCGAGGCCACGCTCCGCTGCCTGCTCCACCACTACGACCAGTTCCGCGTGGAGACCATCGACTCCTTCTTCCAGTCGTTGCTCTCCAACCTCGCCCACGAGCTGGGGCTGGCGCGCGGCTTCAAGGTAGACCTCGAGACCGAGGAAGTGGCATCGCGCGCCGTGGACCGCCTGCTCCTCTCCCTCTCCAACACGGGGCGCAACGCCCGCACGGCAGCCCTTGTCTGGGACTACATGCAGGACTCCCTCGAAGCCGACAAGGGCTGGAACATCAGCAAGGACCTGAAGACCTTCGCGGGCAAGAACCTCATGGGCGAGGCATACCTGACCCACGAGGCGGCGCTCACGGCTGTCTTCGAAAAGAAAGACGCACTGGCCGAAATCCGGCAGACCCTCCGCGCTGAAATAGCCAAGGAGAAGGCGCGGCTCAACGAAGCGGGAACCGCCCTGCTCCAAGCCGTTGAAGACACAGCCGGCGAAGTGGACCCGAGCGAAATCAGGTCTGCCAACGCCCTGCGCAACTATGCCAAGGCGCTGCAGAAGGGAGAAGGGAAGGCAGAATTGAACAAAACGCAGCAGAAGGCGCTGGACGACCCCTTGGCGCTTATCACAAAGAAACTGCAAGCGCTTCCCGCCTATTGCCATTGGGCCGAACAGGTCGCCGACGTCCTGGGCCGCGCCGAGGCGGTGCGTCAAGAGGTGCATCCGTACCTCGCCACAGCCACCCTCATGCTCCAAAAGCTCTCGCCCCTCTGCCTGCTGAGCGAAATCGGACGCGAAGTGGGCCGCATCAATGCCGAGAACGACAGCTTCATGCTGGCCAAGACACCCGACCTCTTCCAGAAGATGGTGCAGAAGGAAGACGCCTCGTTCATCTTCGAACGTACGGGCACCACTTTCCACCACCTGATGATAGACGAGTTTCAGGACACCTCGCGCCTGCAGTGGGCCAACTTCAAGCGCATCCTGCTCGAGAACATGTCGAAGGGCGAGCGCTGCATGGTGGTGGGCGACACGAAGCAGAGCATCTACCGCTGGCGCGGCGGCGACTGGCGCATTCTCGGAAACATCGAGAACGAAGTGGCCCAGTGGGGCGTGAAGGCCGAAAAGGTGCCGCTGAAGACCAACTACCGCAGCCGCGAGGAAGTAGTGATGTTCAACAACCTGCTCTTCACCCAACTCGCGCGGCAGATTGACGAACTTTCCGCCGAAGAAAAATATCCCCGTGCGGGCGAGGCCGGGCGCATCTACGAACACGTGGAGCAGCTCTTCAAGCCCAACGCCCAAGGCGGCTTCGTGCGCGTGGGACTTTTCGAGAAGAAAACCACTGACGAAGAAGTGATGGACGAGCTCGGCCGGCAAATCGTCTCCCTCCACAGCGAGCAAGGCGTGCCCTACGGAAAGATGGGCATACTGGTGCGCGACAAGAAAAAGGCCGCCGCCATCGTCGATTATTTCGCCCAAGCCTTTCCCGAAGTGCCCCTTACCTCCGACGAGGCCTTCAAGTTGAGCGCCTCGCCCGCCGTGAGCCTGCTTGTGGCGGCGCTGAAATTCCTGTCAGACCCGGCCGACACCGTGTCGCGCAAACTATGCTACACCCTGGGCAGCCAGCTCGGCGTACCCCTTGCGGACGAAACGATGGAGCAGCTCGAAGCCCTGCGCGGCCGACTCGCGTCCATGCCGCTCTACGAGCTCTGCCAGCATCTCCTCGGTCTCTTCCGCCTCGAGCAGGTTGAGCGGCAGGGCGGGGGGCAGTCGGCCTATCTCTTCAGCTTCCTGGACCGGGTGGGGGACTTCGTGGACGAACAGGGTTCCGACCTCCAGCGCTTTGTGGAATACTGGAACAATTATCTCTACAAGCAGGCGGTGCCCGCCGAAGTGACCGATGCCGTCTACATCATGACGATACACAAGTCGAAGGGCCTGCAGCGCCACACCATCTTCATTCCCTTCTGCACGTGGCAGCTCGACCGCGACATGCCCGACGACATCCTCTGGTGTTCCACCGAAAACCTTCCGCAGCCCTTCGATGCAGTCCCCTTGGTGCCCGTTTCCTCCCATGCCTCCAAAGTGGTGAAGGCTTCGGCCTTTGCCCCCTTCTACCAAAACGAACATTGGGAGCAACGCCTCGACAGCCTCAATATGCTCTACGTGGCCTTCACCCGTGCCGAGGTCAATCTGCTCGTGTGGTGCGGCGACGGTAAGAACACCGTGGGGCAGCTGGTGGCCGACTTTGTGGCGGGCTATGCCGAGCAGCGCGGCCTGTCGTTCTCCCCCTCGGGAGAAACGGTGCAAGCCGTGGAGTTCGGCGAAAGGGAAACGTTCAAGGCTTCGGCCGGAAAGCAGTCGGTCAATCCCTTCGACCCCGCCCATATCCGGCAAACCGAACTGCGCCTCGCCATGCGCCGGGCAGATGTAGAGTTCAAGCAGTCCAATGCCGCCCAGGCTTTCCTCAGCGACATCGAAACCGCCGTGGAAGAGCAGGCAGCCGGCGTAGAAGTTCCGCAGCAGCGCTACATCAACGAAGGTAAGCTCATGCACCGCGTGATGCAGCTCATCGCCACGCCCGCCGACCTTGCGCCCACGCTCTCCGGTCTTGAGGCCCAAGGCATCGTGACCGCCGCGGAGGCAGCCCGCATCGAGCGGCTCCTGCGCAAGCGGCTCGCCCTGCCGCAGGTGGCTGCGTGGTTCGACGGCTCGTGGGAACTCTACAACGAGTGCAACGTGCTGAAGCGCGATGCCGAAGGCCGGCTCCGCGTGGTGAGGCCCGACCGTGTGGCCCGCCGCGGCGAGGACTGGTTGGTGATTGACTACAAATTGGCCCGCTACCGCGAGGAACACGTGGAGCAGGTGAAAGAATACCTCCGCACCCTCCGCGAAATGGGGCACCCGAAGGCCCAAGGCTACCTGTTTTACCTGCTCACGGGGCAAGTGGTCGAAGTGGCGGACTGACCGCCTGCGCCTCCCTCCCGCCACATGCTCCCATCCATATCCCAAGCAAACACCCCTTTCCCATGAAGCCCTTTCTCCAACTGGCTGCCGAAGACCTGCTGCGCCGCGTGGGCACCAACTTGAGCCGCACGGTCATCGTCTTCCCCAACAAACGCGCCAGCCTTTTTTTCAACGATTACCTCGTTCCCTCCGGCGGTGCTCCCGTCTGGGCCCCGCGCTATCTGACCATCAACGAACTCTTCCTCCAGCTCACCGACAAGCGCATTGCCGACCCCATCGACACCGTGTGCCGCCTCTACCGCCACTACGTGCGCCTCACGGGGAGCAGCGAGCCGCTCGACTATTTCTATGGCTGGGGCGAACGCCTCCTCGCAGACTTCGACGACGTGGACAAGAACTGCGCCGATGCCGCACGGGTGTTCGGTGACCTGAAGGACTATGCCGAACTCGACCATTTCGACTACCTCACGCCCGAACAGGTCGAGCAGCTGCAGCGCTTCGTAGGCGATTTCGCGGAAAACAAAATGACGCGCATCCGCCAGAGCTTCCAGCGCCTTTGGGCACAGCTCCTCCCCCTCTACGAAGCCCTGCGTGCCGACCTCGCCACCACGGGTGAAGCCTACGAAGGCCAGCTCTTCCGCGAAGTGGCCGAGGGCTTGCAGCGCGGCGAACTGGACCTGCCCGAACAGATAGACCGGGTGGCCTTCATCGGTTTCAACGTGATAGACCGCGCCGAGCACACCCTCTTCAGCGCCTTGCAGGCGGCGGGAAAGGCCCTTTTCTATTGGGACTACGACACCTTCTTCGCCTCCGCCCTCGAGGAGAAGCAAACGGAGGCCGGCCTCTTCATGCAGCAGAACCTGCGCGACTTCCCCAATGCGCTCAGCGAGAGCGACGGCTGCTTCGCCAACTTCTTTGCCCGCAGGGAGGAACGCACGCTCCGCTACACCGCGGCTCCCACCGAAACGGCCGGGGCGCAGTATGTGGCGCAGTGGCTCTCGCAGCCCGCCCACTTCGATGCTGCCCAGGCGCGCCGTACGGCCGTGGTGCTCTGCAACGAAAGCCTGCTGAGTCCGGTGCTCCACGCCCTGCCCGCTGAGGTGAAGGAAGTGAACATTACGAAGGGTTTCCCCCTTAACCACACCACGGCCTACGCCTCCCTGCTCCGCCAGATGGACCGGCTGACAGCCGAACTCGATGCGGCGGCCGCGGCTCAGAAGGAACGTGCGGCAGCCGAACGCTTCGAACTGCCCGCCGGGCGCGCACTGCTTCCCTACATCGAACGAATGCAAAAGGCCATCTCCGCCTGTGCCACCGACGAAGCCTTGGCGGCGGAACCCGACGAAGGCCTGCGCCTGCTCCACACCGAAGCCTGTTTCCTCGTCTTCACCACCTTGGGGCGTTTCGCGCGGCTCGTTGAGGCCGACAAGTTGCCCGTTCAGCTGCCCACGCTGCTGCGCCTCATGCGCCAGGTGATGCGCACGCTTTCCGTACCTTTCCACGGCGAGCCGGCCGTGGGGCTGCAGGTGATGGGCGTGCTCGAAACGCGTTGCCTTGACTTTGAAAACATCCTGATGCTCTCCGTGGGCGAAGGCATTCTGCCCAAGAAAGAGGGCGACGCTTCGTTCATCCCCTACCTTATCCGCAAGCACCACCGCCTTACCACGCCCGACCGCAAGGTGGCGGTCTATGCCTACTACTTCTACCGCCTGCTGTCCCGTGCGCGCCACGTCGAACTTGTCTACAACGCCTCGTCCGAAGGCCTCAACCGCGGCGAGATGTCGCGCTTCATGCGGGCACTGCTGGTCGATGCCGACGGCAAGGTGGCGGTGGAGCACGCGCAGCTCAGCGCTTCGCCGCGGCCCATGGGCGCAAGGCCACCCGAAGCAGCGCGTGTGGTGGTGGAAGAAAAGAAAAACGAGAAGCAACCCCTTTTCACCAAACTTTCCCCTTCGGCCCTCAAGTACTACATGAAGTGCCCGCTGCAGTTCTACTACCGCTATGTGGAGCGGCTGAAGACCCCGCAGGAGCAGGACCCCATTATCAATGCGAACGACTTCGGCACGGTGTTCCACCTGGCCGCGGAGCGCTTGCTCCAAGAAGAGTTTCAGGCCGGGCAGCGCCCCGTCACTCCCGCACGTATCCTGCATTTTCTGGAAAATGGCGGGGAGGCATATTGCCGCAAGTTGGTGAAAGAATGTTTTGAGGCTTCGCAGGTAGAGAGCAGTGCCATCACCGAACGCGCCGCCGTGGCCTACATCCGCCAGTTGCTCCACTACGAGGCCGGCCGGCGGAGCGGCAGTGCGCAGGCCGTTCCCCCCGCTGCGCAGTTCCGCTTGCTCGATGCCGAAAAGACCTGGGACATCGTGCTCCCCGTGCCCATTGGCCAGCGCAAGTTCGATTTCTGCCTCTACGGCAACATCGACCGCCGCGACGAGGCCATCGATGCCAATGGCGTGGCCTCGATGCGCATTATTGACTACAAAACAGGGCGCAAGCACGACGAAGCGACTTACACCCTCGAAGATTTCTTCACCCCGAGCAAGAAGTATCCCGAAAACCCGCTGCAGGCTTTCATCTATTCCCTGATGTGGAGCGAACGCACCGACCAGTCCGTCGTGCCCCTGCTTTTCTACATCCCCAGCCTGTCGTCGGCCGACTTCACTCCTTATATATATATAGACAAGCAGCCCGTGACGCGCTTCCAGACCCTCGCGCCCGACTTCAAGCAGGGGCTCATCGACCTCCTCGCCGAAATCGTGGACCCCGACAAGCCCTTCGAGCCGACCGACATACCCGAACACTGCCGCTACTGCGACTTCAAGAGCATTTGCCGGAAATAAAATCAATGAGGAGTTAGGAATGAGAAATGAGGAATTAGGCTGCGCGTTTCGTTGGCGTAGCTTAATTCCTCATTCCTAATTCCTCATTCCTAATTCTTGACAGGCTTCACGATAGTCTTCATTCCCTTGATTTTCTCCCCCGCAATGCGCGTGAGCAGTTGCTTGACCAAGGACGAGCGTACGGCGGCGAAGGCACAGTGGGGTGCCACGTCGATGCGTCCGATTTGGCTTGCATTCAGTCCGCCCTTCTTGCAGAGGAAGCCGAGGATGTCCGCCTTGCTCAGTTTCTCCGCCTTGCCGCGTCCGATGTAGAGCGTGGTGAAAGGAGCCGGTGTCGGCGCGATGTGTTCGGGAAGCGGGTGGGGGAGTGGTTCCACCTGTGCGGCAAACTCCGGCAGCGTTTCCACGGGCGAGGTGATGAGAAACGCCTGGCCCGTAGCCTCCCAGCGTGCGGTGCGTCCGTTGCGGTGCGTGAAGTCCTCTGCCGTGAGCGGAAGGTGGTAGTGGACAATGGCACCCACCTCGGGGATGTCCAGACCGCGGGCCGCGAGGTCGGTGCTCACCAAGACCGTGGCCGAACCCTGGCGGAACAGGAAGAGCGCCCGTTCGCGTCGTTGCTGCTCCATGCCCCCGTGGTAGACCTCCGCGGCGAAGCGGTTTTCGCGCAGGTAGTTCGCCACGCGTTCGGCGCTTTCGCGGTGCGCCACAAACACGATGGTGGGACAGCTGCCCAGCTCCGTCAGCAGGCGGCCGAGCGTGGTGAGTTTGTCCTTCTCGGGCGACTTCACTTCGTAGAACGCCGTGCGCTGTGCGGCCGCTTCGGCACAGCCTTCCAGGAAGTTGAGCGTGCGGCAGCGCTTGCCCGTGAGCCGCGCCATGAAGACCGGGATGCCCTCGCCCTCTGTGGCCGAAAGGAGCCATACGCGCGGCACGCGGCCGAAGCGGCCTGCCAGCTGGTCCATTACCTCCTGGAAGCCCAGTTCCAGGCATTTGTCAAACTCATCGATGACCCATGCCGCCACACCTTCGGCGCGCAGGTTGCCCTTCGACAGGTGGTCCTCCAAGCGTCCGGGCGTAGCGAAGACCACCTGCGGCTTCAACCCCTTCAGGGAGCGGTGTTCGTCCATGGTGGGGCGGCCACCATAGAGCGCCATGGCGCGGATGGGGAGTTTCAGCGAGCGCAAAACCTCCTCGCTTTGTTTGGCCAGTTCGCGTGTGGGCACAGTGACCACGGCTTGCAGCGCGTCGGAGTGCTCGTTGAGCAGGGAGAGGAGGGGCAACAGGTAGGCCAGCGTCTTGCCCGAGCCCGTGGGGGAGAGCAGCACCACGCCGCCCTGTCCGTGGCCGGCCGCATCGGCCAGCGCCTTTTGCATCGGCGTGAGGGCCTCAAAGCCCAGGCGGTGGAGCGTTTCGGAAACAGAGTATTGCATGAGGGAAAAGGGGATTAATGGGTGGGGTAGTTAGAGCAGGGGCATAAAAAAATTGATTGTCTCCCGACAACCAATCTTTACTAACCTTAAATCTAATACCATGAAAAACAGTGCAAATGTATGGCGGCTGAGGCTTTTCTGCAAGCAAAAGCGCTCCAAACTCGCCTTTTTTGATTTTTTTTATTCTTTTTCCTTTCAAACTGCAAAGCAAAGATAGCTAAAGCAACTGCAGGTCGTTTATCTCTATGCGTCCGCGCGAGGTGCTGACCACCCCTTCTTTTTCGAGCTCCGCCAGCAGGTGCGACACGTTGAGGCGCGTGGTGCCCAGGGCTTCGGCGAGGTCCACCATCTTCACTTGGAGCAGCCTTTTGCCCACGGGACGGAGCGACCGTTCGCGCACGAACTGGGCAAAGCTTTCGCGCAGTGAGGGCGCGGCGGTCAGCCAGTTTTGCCGTTCGAAGTGCTGCGCCTGCGTGCTGAGCAGGTTGTAGAAGTTGATTTGGAAGGCGGGATAGCTGGAGAGCAGGTGTACGACGCTCTGCTTGGAGAGCCCGACCACGTGGAGCGTGGAGGCAGCGCGGTAAGTACGTGTGTAGCGGTTGTGGAGGCCGAAGAGCACGATGGGTTCCACCACCCAAGGCGCGGCCACGTATTCGGTGAGCCGGTAGCGGTGGTCGGGGCTGTCCGCTTCGAGTTCCATTTCCCCGCCCAGCGCCATGCAGAGCGTACGGCTCTCGTCCCCCGAGTGGAACAGCACATCGCGTGGCTTCAGCGTCTGGAAGTCAAACGGCGTCTGGGCCACAATGTCGAGAAAGTCCAAGCGGCTGAAACCCTGGAAGAGGGGGACGCGGAGAAGCAGGTTGGAAAAAGAATGGTCCATGGGGGAGAGTGGGGAGTTTGTACAATACAGTCAGCTGAATAGCTATGGTAGAAAGTGCTGGGGCATTCCAATGAATACACCTTCGCTTGTAGTGTGCTTACCAAGCCTTGGTAAGCGAATGACCAAGGCTTGGTAAGAAGTTATAAACCGCCTTCCGTGCGGATTTGTCCTTTCTCGTCGGCATAGATAAAGAAAGCACGGAGGTGTCGGTCGGCTTTCACGATTTGGCGTGCGCTGTCGAGTCCCATCACCATGAAGGCCGTGGCGTAGGCATCGGCGGTGGCACAGTCGCGGGCAATTACCGTGGCGGAAAGCAGGCTGTGCGTCACGGGGCGTCCCGTGCGTGGGTCAATCGTGTGCGCATACTTCCGTCCGTTCACGGTGTAGAAGTTGTGGTAGTTGCCGCTGGTCGCCAAGGCTGCATTCTCCAGGTTCATCACCGTCTGGAGTTCGCCGCTTCCCCCCTCTTCGGGTTTGCTCACGCCAATCTTCCACGGTTCCTTCGTTTGCGGGTTGCGTCCGCGCGTCACCACTTCGCCTCCGATTTCCACCATGTAGTTCATCACCCCCCGCTCGCGGAGCAGGCGTGCCACGCGGTCCACGCCGTAGCCCTTGGCAATGGCGCCGCAGTCGATGGCCACCTGCGGATGCTTTTTGCGGACAAGACTGTCGCGCGTGAGCTCCAGCAGCCCGTAGCCCACGAACTGGCGGAGCGAGTCGACCTCCGCATCGGAAGGGAGGGCCCCATGCTTGAAGCCGAAGCCCCAGGCATTGACCAAGGGCATCACCGTCACGTCGAAAGCACCGTTTGTGGCCTCGCTCACGCCGTGGGCTTTCTCGAGCACCTCGTAGACCATGGCATCGGCCTTCGAGAGCGTGCCCGCATTGATGCGCGAAAGCGTGCTTTGGCGGTTGAACACAGACAGGCTCGCATCTACGCGCTGCAACTCCTGCAGAATGTCCTCGCCGAGGTCGGCGGCACATTCATATTTAATATGGTACGAAGTTCCGAAAATCGCACCTTCGGTCTCGCGCAGCGTAAGCGTGCCGCGGAAACCGACAATCCACACCGTAGTTCCCACAAGGAGGAGAAAGAAAACGGCGGAAAGATATTTGCGGGTATTGGACATCAGAAAAGAAAAATGCCCTGCAGGCCATGAGCCTGCGGAGCGTTAGATATCAAAAATAAGTTGGAAGGTCGCCCCCATGGCGTGCGTGTCGTTTTTGCCATAGCCGGGCACATACCAGGCGCTGCCCACGGCCGAAGGCTTGTCGGAGAGCCTCACGCGGTAGCGCAGGCTCCAGCCCAGCCGGACCATGCCCCAGAGGCGGGCTTCCAGACCGAAGAGCGCTTCGGCCCAGTGGTTCGTGCTTTTCAGACCGCTGTAGCGGAAAGGTTGCGAAGTGCCGTAGAACGGGTCTTCGAGGTCCGGGGCATTGAGGTCGTACTTGAAGGAAGAGAAGCCATAGCGCAGGCCCACGAAGATGCGTCCCGCATCGTTCACGTGCTTGGCCACATTGTAGTCCAGGCCGAGGCGGAAGAACGGGGCACTGACCTTGTAGTGAATATCCGTGGTCTCGTTCGTGTGGTCGCTCACGCCCAGGCCCGCTTCGAGGGTGGGGAAGAAGCGTCCGCGGAGGTTCAGCCGCGCTGCCGCTTCATATTCGCCGTAGGGCGAACAGGCAGCGAGCAAGGCCCCCGCCAGGTTCACGCTCACGCTCCC
>CALZMA010000014.1 GCA_945788445.1 uncultured Bacteroidales bacterium
AAAATTGGCTGAAGGATTTGCTTTTTCAATCCTTCAGCAGGGTTCAGCGGCGGGCTGTCCGCCCAATCGTTCAGCGATGAAGCCGTCCCGGGTCGATTCAATATGCCTTGTGTCGCGCCGCCGCTGAACCTTGCTGAAGGATTTGTAAATCAAATCCTTCAGCCCTATTTTCTCTGAAAATCAGAGAGAAAGGAAGGGCGGCTGAAGGATTGAAGGATTTTGCTGAAGGATTAAAACGCGTATATAATAGGAATGTTTCAGAGCTCTCAGAAGCCTTCAGATGGCACTGTTCCCTTCCCTGGGCCTCCGTAATGCAGCGGTCTGTACGTCCCCCGTCCCTTCCATCAACTCCGCCAATTGGTTTTCCAATCCCGCCGACTGAAAAACCAATCCCGCCGACTGAAAAAACAACTCCGCCGATTGAAATAGCGATGCGTTTTCCGTGGTTTTAACCTCCTTGCCGCCGTCCCCAACCCCTTTTGTTTTGGCCCTCGAAACGAAGGGCTGATGCGCTTAAACGCAAAATAAACGGCCTTTTCGGGCGTGTTTGCTTATTTTTTGTGCTTTTTAAGCCCGTCGGCGTTGGGCGTTCGGTGGGAATGCCTTACTTTTGCAATGATTTGGCTACTACGGCCATCGCTCCCACCGCGGACCTCGAATATTCAGTAAGTATTTCTAAATAAGAATGATTGTAGACGAAGACAGAATTATCAAAGTCAATATAGAGGAGGAAATGAAGACCTCTTATATTGACTACTCTATGTCGGTTATCGTGGCGCGAGCCCTCCCCGACGTGCGCGACGGCTTCAAGCCCGTGCACCGCCGCATCCTTTTCGGCATGATGGGCCTGGGCATCACCCACGACAAACCTACGCGTAAGTCGGCCCGTATCGTCGGCGACGTACTCGGTAAGTACCACCCCCATGGCGACAGCTCGGTCTACGGAGCACTCGTGCGCATGGCCCAGCCCTGGAACATGCGCTACACCCTCGTGGACGGACAGGGTAACTTCGGTTCGATGGACGGCGACTCCGCAGCCGCCATGCGTTACACCGAAGCCCGGCTCACGCAGGTGGGCGAGGCCATGATGCAGGACATCGACAAGGAAACGGTGGACATGGACCGCAACTTCGACAACACGCTCGACGAACCGACCGTGATGCCGACCCGCATCCCCAACTTCCTCGTGAACGGTGCGAGCGGTATCGCCGTGGGTATGGCGACCAACGTGCCGACGCACAACCTCAGCGAGGTCATCGACGGCTGCGTGGCCTACATCGACAATCCCGAAATCGGCGTGGACGAACTCATGCACCACGTGAAGGCCCCCGACTTCCCCACGGGTGGCTACATCATGGGCATGCAGGGCGTGCGCGCAGCCTACGAAACGGGACGCGGACGCGTGGTGATGCGTGCCAAGACGGAAATCGAAAGCGGTCCGCAACACGACACCATCGTCGTAAACGAGCTTCCCTACGGTCTGAACAAGGAAGAGCTGGTGAAAAACATCGGCATGCTCGCCGCCGAAAAGCGCATCGAGGGCATCTCGAACGTGAACGACGAGAGCGACAAGGACGGTATGCGCATCGTGATTGACGTGAAGCGCGACTTCAACGCCAACGTGGTGCTCAACAAGCTCTTCAAGATGACGGCCCTGCAAACCTCCTTTGCCGTGAACTGCATTGCACTGGTTCACGGACGGCCGAAACTCCTCACGCTGAAGGACTGCATCGCCGCCTTCGTCGAACACCGCCACGACGTGGTCATCCGCCGCACGCGCTACGACCTCCGCAAGGCCCAGGAGCGCGCCCACATTCTCGAAGGCCTCATCATTGCTTCGGACAACATCGACGAGGTGGTTCACCTCATCCGCGCCTCGCGCAACCCGCAGGCTGCCATGGAGGCCCTCAAGGAACGCTTCAACCTCGACGACCTCCAGGCCAAGGCCATCGTTGACATGCGTCTCGCACAGCTCACCAACATGCAGCAGGAGAAGCTCCGCGAAGAATATGAGGAACTCGAGCGCCGCATAGCCTACTTCGAGCAAATCTTGAGCGACGATGCCCTTTGCCGTAAGGTAATCAAGGACGAACTCATCGAGGTAAAGGAAAAATACGGCGACGCCCGCCGCACCGAAATCTGCCTTTCGGGCACGGAGTTCAACCCCGAGGACTTCTATTCCGACGACGAGGTGGTCATCACCATCTCCCACCTGGGCTACATCAAGCGCACGCCGCTCGCCGAGTTCCGCGCGCAGAGCCGCGGCGGCGTAGGGTCGAAGGGCGGCAGCACCCGCGACACGGACTTCATAGAGCATATCTATCCCGCCACGATGCACAACACCATGCTCTTCTTCACCGCGAAGGGCCGCTGCTACTGGCTGAAGGTCTACGAGCTCCCCGAAGGTGCCAAGAACGCCAAGGGACGCGCCATCCAGAACATGCTCAACATTGAGCCCGACGATGCCATCAACGCCTGCCTCCACATCCGCAAGCTCGGCGATGCCGACTTCTGCCAGTCGCACTACGTGATTTTCTGTACGAAGCAGGGTGTCATCAAGAAGACGCTCCTGGCCGACTACTCCCGTCCGCGTGCCAACGGCGTGAACGCCATCAATATCCGCGAGGACGACCGCGTGGTAAGCGTGGCCCTGACCAACGGTTCGGACGAAATCGTCATTGCCAACCGCAACGGACGTGCCATCCGCTTCAACGAGGATACGGTGCGCCCCATGGGCCGTACGGCTACCGGCGTGCGCGGCATCCGTCTCGATGAAGATGCGGCCGATGAGGTAGTGGGCATGATTTGCGTGAACAATCCCGAAAACGAAACGGTGCTCGTGGTGAGCGAAAACGGCTATGGCAAGCGCTCGGCTGTGCCCGACTACCGCGTGACGAACCGCGGCGGCAAGGGCGTGAAGACGCTCGACATCACGGAGAAGACCGGCTGCGTCGTGGCCATCAAGGCAGTGACCGACGAGGAGGACCTCATGATCATCAACAAGAGCGGCACGGCCATCCGCCTGCGCCTCAAGGACATCCGCGTGCAGGGTCGCGCCACCCAGGGCGTGCGCCTCATCAACCTCGAGAAGCGCGGCGACACCATTTCGAGCGTTTGTCAAGTTCCTACCGAAGAAGAAGCTGAAACCGAGGAGGTTACGGCTCTTCCCGAAGATGCAGAGACCAACGAAGTTCAAACGGAAAACTCAACCCCGACAGAATAAATTGTTAATCCCAAAATCTTGAACAATGAAAAAGTATTTGCTTAGTATGGCCCTGTTTGTCTGCGGTCTGACCGCAGCCTTCGCCCAGCAGGAGGGCCCGAAGCCCGGTTCGTGGAAGGCTTACGACAAAATCAAAATGGGCGACAAGTTCATGGGCGAGCGCAACAGCGAGTCGTTCGAGAAGGCACAGGCCGCCTACGCCGAAGCAGAAACCATCCTGCGCGACGAAATCGAGAAGGCCACGGCCGAACAGAAGGTGGACAAGCTGGCCCAGCTCTATCTCCAGAGCGGACAGCTCCAGGACAAGCTGTTCAACACCATCCTCAACAATGCCCAGCAGGGCCTGCCCTTCGACACGGTGCAGTTCTGCCAGCGCATCGACAACATCGTGGCCAGCTATGCGGCTGCCGCCGAAAACAACAACAAGCCCAACGCCAAGGGTAAGGTGAAGGCCGATGCCGTCATCCAGACCTACTGCAAGTTCCGTATGATGGGCCTGACCACGCTCTACTACAACTGCGGTGCCTTCATGGATGCCATGGGCAAGAAGCAGGAGAGTGTGGACTATTTCCAGAAGTTTGTGGACTTCCCCCGCAAGGCTGTTGTGTTCAGCCCCACGGAAATCGACTCCATCTATAACGCCGGTGCCAAAATCTACAGCACGGCCCGCTTCAACCTGGCCCTCCAGAACTACTACCTGAAGAACTGGGACAAGGCCATCGCCTGCTGCGACGAGGCACTGAAGGACACGGTGGGCGTACACGACCTCTACCTCATCAAGATCAATTCCTACGGCGAAAAGAAAGACTCGGCTGCCTGGAAGCGCACGCTCATCGAGGCCGCACAGCGCACGGGCAAGTCGTCGTACCTCCAGAACCTGATGTACTACTACATCCAGAACAACAACATCGCCGAGGCTGACGAACTCGTGACGAAGCTGGTGGCCGACTATCCCAACGACAAGATGGCCTGGTACATGAAGGGCTCTATCGAACTGAACGTGAAGAAGGACTATGCCGCTGCCCGCGAAAGCTTCGGCAAGGCGCTGGCCATCGACCCCGACTTCCAGGACGCTCTCTTCAACATGGGTACCTGCTACATCAACGACATCTACGACCAGCGCGTCTCGGGCAAGTTCAAGTACATCGGTACGGACCGCCGCATCGAGGGTAAGGGCGAAGCTGCCTACAAGAAGGAAAAGGCTATCTACGACCAGGAACTCGCCACCGTGAGGGGCTACTACGAGAAGGCCAAGCCTTACCTCGAACACCTCCGCGAACTCACGCCCGACGATGCCAAGCGCTGGGCTTCTCCCCTCCAGATGGTCTACTCTTCGCTCGACATGAAGGAGCAGGCCAACGAAATGGACGAACTGCTCCGAGCTGCTAACCAGTAGTCGCACAGAGCGCATTGCGCAGTTGAAAAGCATTCGGCCTGATAGTCGAAGAGGCTTTGGAGTTGAAGGAATACTTTAACCCGATGCCTCGCAGACATTGGCCCCATGCTTTTCAACTGCGCGAAGCGCAAATGCGCGCTTCCTATTCATTCAACCCCCAAAACTAAACTACCGTGACCAGAGTTTTCTGCTTACTTCTGATATTCTTGCCGTTGACGGTTTGTGGGCAAAAGGCCTTCAAGCCCATCCGCACTGCGCTCAAAGCGAAGAACTATAAAGAGGTGATCAACCAAGTAAACAAGCTGAGGGAAGACTCCACTTACCGTCATAGCGCCGACCTCTGCCTCTACATGATTGAGGGGCAGAAGGGACTGAACGACGCCGAAAACACGAAACTTTACCTGAAAAAGAATTACGATACCGTCAGCTTCTTCTCCACCACGCGCCAAATCGTCGAGGAGGCTGTCAAGGTCGACTCCATCCAGCGTGCAGAGCTGGGCGACAAGGACGCCGAAAAGTCGAAACAGTGGCGCACGGCCATGGAGCACGTGAAACGGTATTTTCCCAACATCCATCCGGCCGCCCGCTTCTTCTTCCGCAAGGGAAACTACGCCGAGGCGATGGACTACCTGCGCCTGTCGGTCGACTTGCCTGCGACTCCGCTCGGCAAGCACCTTGCCCTCTCCGGCCAGAACCGCATACCCCACACGGCGCTCTACCTGCTCGCTGCCTTCAACGAAAAGAACTATCCCGAAGTTCACCGCTACGAAACGGATGCGCTCGCCGACACCACTTCGCGCCCCCTCATCGTGGAAAGCCTCGTCTACACGGCCGAGGCGGAGGGCGACACGGCGCGCTACCACCACTGGCTGCGCGAGGGTTTCAACGCCTATCCCGAACAGACGGTATTCTTTACCCGTCTGGCCGACCTCTATGCCCAGCACCACGACTTCCAGAGCGTGATGCAGATTGCCGACGAACTGCTCCAAAAGGACTCGGCAAGCGTGTCGGCACGCCTGGCCCAGTGTATGGCACTGCTCAACATGGCGCAGCTCGATGCCTGCATTCAGGCAGGGCGCGACCTGCTCGCCGTGGACACGGCCAATGTGGAGGCACATTATTATATAGGTGCGTCCTTCGTGGGCAAGGCTACCCAAGTGCAGCTGCCCGCCAATGCGCTCAGCAAGGCATACACCCAGGCACTGAAGCAGCAGCAGGCCTACTACCGCGAGGCGGAAACGAGTCTGGAAACCTACCGCACCCTGGCACCGAACCTCCAGAAACGCTGGGCCCCGCTCCTCTACAAAGTCTATCTCGCGCTGAACGAAGGAAAAAAGTTTGCCGAAATAGAGAAAATCCTCCAGTGGCTCAAGATGTAGCCGCTTCTCCCACCTAATCCCCAAGACCATTTCCGAAGCATGAAACGATTTATAGCAGCACAACTCCTCACGGACGAAGCCTGGCAAACCGCCCTGAAAGAAGGGTTTCACCTCCAACACATCGATGATACCCCCGAGCGCTACCTGCGCGCCGTCATCCTCCGGGCCATGGAGGAAGAACTGGCCGAAGTGGGACAAATCGTGGCCAACCCCGAAAAGCCGACCTTCGAGAACACCGTGGTGGCCCTGAGCCGTGCGGGCGGCCTGCTCGGACGGGCCAGCGGCGTGATGTACAATCTCGAAAGCGCCGAAACCAACGATGCGCTGACGGAGCTGGTGGAGGAAATGGCCCCGCTGCTCGCCGACCACAGCAACCGCATACTGCTTTGGCCCGAACTGTTTGCCCGCGTGAAGGAAGTCTACGACAACCCGCCCGCCGGACTTACCGAAGAAGACGAGCGCTTGCTCCAGAAAACCTATGAGGGCTTCGAACGCTCGGGAGCCACGCTCGACGAAGCCGGCAAGGAACAGTTTCGCGAAATCAGCCGGAAACTGGCGCAGGCACAGGCGAAGTTTTCCAACCACCTGCTGAAGGAAACGCACAGCTTCGTGCTGCACATCGAAAACGAAAGCGACCTCGACGGTCTGCCCGCCATGCACCGCGAAGCCGCTGCCCACGAGGCCGCCCAGCGCGGACTGAAAGGCTGGGTGTTCACGCTCCAGGCACCGAGCTTCGTGCCCTTCATGATGTATGCCTCCAACCGCGCCCTGCGCGAGCAGCTCTACCGCGCTTACCACTCGCGTTGCCTCCACGACAACGAGTTCAACAACGAGGCCGTAGTGAAGGACATCATCAACCTCCGCCAGCAGAAAGCCCGCCTCCTCGGCTACCCCCACTTTGCGCAGTATGCACTCCGCCGCAGAATGGCCGAAACGCCTGAGGCTGTGTACAGTTTGCTCAGCCAGCTCATTGAAAGCTATAAGCCCCGCGCCGTGGAGGAGGTGGCCGAAGTGGAAGCCCTGGCCCGGCAGATGGAGGGCGAGGATTTTCGGCTCATGCCCTGGGATTTCTCCTACTACAGCCGTCTGCTGAAGAAGCAGCGCTTCGACTACGACCCCGATATGTTGCGCCCCTATTTCGAACTGGGCCGCGTGAAGCAAGGCGTGTTCGGACTGGCCACGAAGCTCTACGGCATCACGTTCGAGCCCGACACCTCCATTCCCACATATCACCCCGAAGTGGAGACCTACCGTGTGGCCGATGCCGACGGCAACTTCCTGGCCGTGCTCTATGCCGACTTCTTCCCCCGCAAGACGAAGCAGGGCGGCGCATGGATGACGAACTACCGCGACGAGCATTGCGACCTGCCCACGGCGCAGCCCGCCACGCCGGCCAATTCGCTGCGCCCCGTGGTGAGCATCAACACGAACTTCACGCGCCCCACGGACAACACGCCCTCGCTCCTCACACTGGGCGAGGTGGAGACTTTCCTCCACGAGTTTGGCCATGCGCTCCACGGCATTTTCGCCATGACGCACTACGAGGCGCTCAGCGGAACCTCGGTGCTCTGGGATTTCGTGGAATTGCCCTCGCAATTTATGGAAAATTTCGCGGTGGAACCCGCTTTTCTGCATACCTTTGCCCGACACTACCAGACGGACGAACCGCTGCCCGAAAGCTACATCGAACGCATCCGCCAGAGCCGCACTTTCCAGGCGGCCTATGCCTGCATGCGACAGGTGAGCTTCGGCTTGCTCGACATGGCCTGCTACACGCTGACTTCCGACTTCGACGAACCGCTCAAGCCCTTCGAGGACCGCGCCACGGAAGCCGTTCAGCTCCTGCCCACCATCCCCGATTCGAGTATGCTGGTGCAGTTCGGCCACATCATGTCGGGCGGCTACGCAGCGGGCTACTACAGCTACAAGTGGGCTGAGGTGCTCGATGCCGATGCTTTCTCGCTCTTTGCCGAGAACGGCATCTTCGACCGGGCCACGGCGCAGTCCTTCCGCGACAACATTCTCTCGAAAGGCGACACGTGCAGCCCCATGAAGCTCTACACCGCGTTCCGCCACCGCCAGCCGACCATCGACGCGCTGCTCCGCCGCGACGGCATTGCCCCGAAATAGCCCCGACACTGGTTCGACCGGGTGCAGCGGGCCGGGCGGCGGGTACACGACGGCGGTGCAGAGCGTGCGCTTTCCCTCTCCCGGAACCGTCTGTCCCAACCTTTAACCTCACTCCTTCTTCGCTATGGACAAATCCTCTCTCCTCGACAGCCGCTACTTGCGCATGGCCCATATTTGGGCAGAAAACTCCTACTGCACGCGTCGCCAGGTGGGGGCGCTGATTGTGAAGGACAAAATGATCATCAGCGATGGCTACAACGGAACGCCTTCGGGCTTCCCCAACGTTTGTGAAGGAGCGGACGGACTGACGCTTCCCTGTGTGCTCCACGCAGAGGCCAATGCCATCACCAAGATTGCACGCTCGGGCAACAACTCCGACGGTGCCACGCTCTACGTGACGGACGCGCCCTGCATCGAATGTGCCAAACTCATTATCCAAGCGGGCATCCGCCGTGTGGTTTATGCGCGCAGCTACCGCCTCACGGACGGCATCGACCTGCTGCGGCGGGCGGGCATTGAAGTGGAGCACCTGGAGGTGAACGGTGCGGACAATCCCTAAGCCCTACCCAGCATAGTATTTTTCTAACACAGACTTTGTCATTCCCCAAAAATGTCACAGCAAAAGAGTTTTGTACCCCTATATATATCTGTCGGTGTGGTGGTGGGCATCCTTTTAGGAAGTTTCTTCACCAACCACTTTTCGGGCAACCGGCTGAGCATCATCAACAACTCGAGCAACAAGGTGATGGACCTTTTCCACCTCATCGACGACCAATATGTGGACTCGGTCAATATCCCCGACCTCGTGGAGGATGCGCTGCCCCAGATTCTGAAAGAGCTCGACCCGCACTCTACCTACATCTCCGCTTCGGAGGTGGAGCAGTCCATGCAGGACCTGAAAGGCAGCTTCTCGGGCATCGGTGTGCAGTTCACCATCTTCCGCGACACCATACGCGTGGTGAAAGTCATCAAGGGCGGCCCCTCGGAGAAGGTGGGGCTGCTTGCAGGTGACCGCATCGTCTCCATCAACGGCGAGAAGTATGTGGGCGACTCCATCACCAACGACGGCACCATGAAGCGCCTGAAGGGCGCGAAGGGTACGGACGCGCGGCTGAAAGTGAAACGTGCCGGCCACCGCGAACTCCTTTCCTTCCACATCCTGCGCGGCGATGTGCCCGTGAAGACCGTGGATGCCTACTACATGGCTACCCCCACGGTGGGCTACATCCGCATCAGCAGTTTTGGCGACACGACGTACGGCGAGTTCCTCGCCGCGCTGGCTTCGCTGCAAAGCGAGGGCTTCGAACAGCTCGTGCTCGACCTCCGCGGCAACCCCGGCGGCTACATGGAAACGGCTACGCTCATTGCCAACGAGTTTCTCCCGAAAAATGCGCTCATCGTCTACACGAAGGGCCGCAAGTCGGAACGCCGCGAATACCGCACCGACGGTCGCGGGGCATACCAGAACCTGCCGCTCGTGGTGCTGGTGGACGAAACCTCTGCCTCGGCAAGCGAAATCCTCGCCGGGGCCATGCAGGACAACGACCGCGCCATCATCGTGGGCCGCCGCACGTTCGGCAAGGGCTTGGTGCAGGTGCCTATCGAATTTCCCGATGGCTCCATGCTCCGCCTCACCACGGCCCGCTACTATACGCCTTCGGGCCGCTGCGTGCAGAAACCTTACAAGCACGGCGAGGAGGAGGCCTACGAAGCTGACCTGCTGCTACGCGCCGAACATGGCGAGTACTATTCGGCCGACAGTGTGCGCCACAGCGGCGAACAGTTCAAGACGCGGCTGGGCAGGGTGGTCTACGGAGGTGGAGGCATCGACCCCGACTTCTTCATCGCTCGCGACACAACGGGCATTACGTCTTATTTCAAGGATGCTTACTTCAACGGCTACATCTACCAGTATGCCTACGAGTTTGTGGACAAGAACCGCGTGGCCCTGGGCAAATGCGCCAACCTCAACGAGGTGCTGAAGTATCTCCAGCGCAAAGGCTTGGTGGACGGCTTCGTCAACTATGCCGCCGCGGCGGGACTGAAGCCGCGCAACCTGCTCATCCGCCGCTCGCGCAAGCTGCTCAACTCCTATATTACTACGTCTATCGTGGGCGATGTGCTCGACGAGAGTGCCGCCGCTGCTTATGTGGGGCAGGACGACCCCGCCATGCTGCGCGCCCTGAAACTGCTCAAAGAGGGCCAGTCGTTCCCCACGAAGCCTAAGGCGACGGCGTGGAACGGAGCGGGAGGCTTCTCCCCGTACGGATGGGCGTGTGGTTTCTTGGCCGTTTCTCCTTCCTCTCCGCTTCCCCAGTGGCGCTCGGCAGCGTTGCCTGTCAGCGGGGCTGGGCAGTGGTCGCATTTGGAAGCCATCGTGTATGGCAAACGTAACAGGCTTGCACCATGGAGTTAGCGCTACAACAGGAGAAGGCAGCCCTGCGCCGCCGCCTTCGCGCCGCCTTGAAGGCAATGGACGCTGAAGAGCGCCGCACTGAAAGCGAAAGGGCCGTAGAAATGCTCGAGGCCCATCCACGCTTCCGCAGCGCGCAGACCCTTGTGCTTTTCCATTCTCTGCCCGATGAAGTGTTTACCCACACCCTCGTGGAGAAGCTCGCTGCGGAAGGACGCAGGGTGCTCCTGCCCGTTTGTCAAGGAGACAACATGCTGCTGCGTCGCTACGACAGTCGGGAGGACCTGCGCACGGGTGCTTTCCGGATTGAGGAACCGCAGGGCGAGGCTTTTGAGGATTACGGGGCAATAGACCTCGTGGTTGTCCCCGGAGTGGCCTTCGACAAGGCGGGACACCGGATGGGGCGGGGTAGAGGCTACTACGACCGTTTCTTCGCCCATCCCGATTTACAGCATGTCTACAAGATAGGTCTTTGCTATCCTTGCCAGCTTGTGGAAAGCGTTCCCACAGAACCCCACGACCGGCCTGTAGATTGCGTGGTTTGCGGGTGAAAAACCGCACTTTAGGGCGCTGAACAAAGTTTTTTGATGAAAAAGTTCGGATTTTTGTTTGGTGATTTAAATAATTGTTGTACTTTTGCACCGCGTTTGAGAGAAAACGCTACTGCTAAGCGGTAAAAAGCGGAAATAGCTCAGTTGGTAGAGCACAACCTTGCCAAGGTTGGGGTCGCGAGTTCGAGTCTCGTTTTCCGCTCACATATTGAAAGCTAATCATTTGCCCAGGTGGCGGAATGGTAGACGCGCCAGTTTCAGGTACTGGTGTTAGCAATAACGTGCAGGTTCGAGTCCTGTTCTGGGCACACAAATGAATTAGCAAGGCAAACTGGAGAGGTGGCGGAATTGGTAGACGCGCTACTTTGAGGGGGTAGTGTCAAT
>CALZMA010000015.1 GCA_945788445.1 uncultured Bacteroidales bacterium
TGTGCGGACCGGGACTGGCACTGGCCGACCTGCCCCTGCGCAGTGCGCGGGCCGGCGGCGAGGCGATGGCTGCGGAGGCCGGGGACGTGGTGGTAAAGATGGACCACATCGACATCGCCTACGGGCCGCGCACCCTCTTCCGCGATTTCAGTTGGGAGGTGCGCAGCGGCGAGCGCTGGGCCCTGCTCGGTCCGAACGGGTCGGGCAAGTCCACCCTCCTCTCCCTCGTCTGCGCCGACAATCCCCAAGGCTACGCCCTGCCCCTCACCCTCTTCGGCCGCCGCCGCGGCACGGGCGAGAGCATCTGGGACATCAAGCGCCGCATCGGCTACGTATCGCCCGAAATGTCGGCCACCTACCGCAAGCAGCTCCCCGCCCTCGACATTGTGGCGAGCGGTCTGTTCGACACCGTGGGCCTCTACCGCCTGCCGTCGGCGGCGCAGCGCGAAGCCTGCCGCGCCTGGCTCGACGTGTTCGGTGCGGGCCATCTCGCCGGGCGCGACTTCCTGCGCCTCTCCTCGGGCGAGCAGCGCCTGGTCCTCCTTGTGCGGGCCTTCGTCAAGGAACCCGACCTCCTCATCCTCGACGAGCCTTTCCATGGCCTCGACGAACCCGCGCGCCAGCGGGCCCTGCAGGTGATAGAGGCATATTTGCAAAATCCCGCCAAGACGCTCATCGTCGTCACCCACTATCCCGAAGTGCTCCGCCGCGGCCAAGCCAACCTATATAATAAGGTACTGCAACTCCCCCCGCCCTGCGGTGGCAATTCCTAATTTCTCATTCCTCATTCCTAATTCCCCCAAAGTGCTCCTCGCCTATCTCATCTCCGCCTACCGCGACCCCGAACACCTGCGCCGGCTCATCGACACGCTCGACGGGGAAGCCCACTTCTATGTCCACATCGATGCCAACGTCGATGACCGCCCCTTCCGCCGCTGCCTGCCCGCGAAGGTCCGCTTCGTGCCGCGCCACCGCGTGAGCTGGGGCGGCTGGGAACAGGTGGAGTACCAGCACGAACTCCTCCGCGCGGCCCTCGCCAGCGGCGAGGACTACGACTACCTCTTCTGCCTCAGCGCGCAGGACTTCCCGCTCTGGTCCAACCGCCGCATCCGCGAGTTTCTCGCCGCCCACCCGGGGGCGGAATGGATCGGCGGACACAACCTGACGCACACGGACAACGCCGCGCAGCGCCGCAAGATTACCCGTTACCATCCCTTCCGCGACCTCCACCTCCCCAGTCCGTGGCTGAAGAACAAACTCGTGGTGGCCGCGCGTCACCTCCTGGCCTGGAGCGGTCTGCGCCGCCGTCCGCAGGTGGAGCTGGGAGGCCGCCTGTGCGACGTCTATTTCGGTTCGGACTATTGGGCGCTGACCCTCGGCTGTGCCCGCCACGTCTGCCACGTGCTCGACACCCAGCCCGCCCTGCGCCGCTATTTCCGCACCACCTTTGTGCCGAGCGAACTCTGCATCCAGACCATTGTCTTCAACTCCCCCTTCGCCCCGCACGCGCAGTTCCTCCCCAACCCTTACCCGGGCCTCACCGCACTCACGCCCCTCCATTTCATAGACTACGGCGCCTGCATCCGCGAGCTGACGGAAGAGGACTTCCCCCGCCTCCAGGCTTCCGGAAAAATGTTTTGCCGCAAAATCGTGAGCGGCAAGAGCGATGCGCTCGTGCGGAAAATCCTTGCCGCCCGAGCCGCGGACTGACGCCCCGCACTCCCCTATATCCTATTCCCTCATTCCTAATTCCACATCGAATAAATGGTATCTGTAGATGGACTCACCGTCGAATTCGGCGGCACCACCTTGTTCAGCGACATCTCCTTCGTCATCAACGACAAGGACCGCATAGCCCTCATGGGCAAGAACGGCGCAGGGAAAAGCACCCTGCTCAAAATCCTGGCCGGCGTGCGCACGGCCACCCGCGGCACCGTTTCCGCCCCGAAGGACACGGTCATCGCCTACCTCCCCCAGCACCTCATGACCGAGGACGGGCGCACCGTGTTTGAAGAAGCCAGCCAAGCCTTCGCACATCTCCACGAAATGGAGGCTCACATCGAAGAGCTCAACCGCCAGCTGGCGGAACGCACCGACTACGAGAGCGACGAATACATGAAACTAATTGAGGAGGTAGCTTCGCTGAGCGAGAAGTTCTATGCCATCGACATGACGCACTTCGAGGAAGACGTGGAGAAGACCCTGCTCGGCCTCGGCTTCGAGCGCTCCGACTTCCGCCGCCAGACCAGCGAGTTCTCGGGCGGCTGGCGCATGCGCATCGAGCTGGCCAAGAAGCTCCTCCAGAAGCCCGACGTGCTCCTCCTCGACGAACCCACCAACCACCTCGACATCGAGTCCATCGGATGGCTCGAGGACTTCCTCGTGAACAACGGAAAGGCCGTCGTGGTCATCAGCCACGACCGCGCCTTCATCAACAATGTCACCAACCGCACGCTCGAAATCAGCTGCGGCCGCATCACGGACTACAAGGTGAAGTACGACGAGTTCGTGCGTCTCCGCGCCGAGCGCCGCGAGCAGCAGCTCCGCGCCTACGAAAACCAGCAGAAGGAGATTGCCGACATCAAGGACTTCATTGAGCGTTTCCGCTACAAGCCCACCAAGGCCGTACAGGTGCAGAGCCGCATCAAGCAACTCGAAAAGATAGTCCCCATCGAAGTCGACGAGGAGGACACCTCCTCGCTCCGCCTGCGCTTCCCGCCCTCGCCGCGCAGCGGGCAGTACCCCGTGGTGATGGACGGCGTGGGCAAGGCTTTCGGGCCCAAGCGCATCTTCTCGGGAGCCACACTCACCATCGAACGCGGCGAGAAGGTAGCCTTCGTGGGCCGCAACGGCGAGGGCAAGTCCACGCTCGTCAAGTGCATCATGGGGCAGCTCGAGCACGAAGGCACCCTCACCCTCGGCCACAACGTGCAGGTGGGCTACTTCGCGCAGAACCAGGCCTCCCTCCTCGACGGCGAACTCACCGTGTTCCAGACCATCGACGACGTGGCCAAGGGCGAGGTGCGCAACAAAATCCGCGACCTCCTCGGCGCCTTCATGTTCGGCGGCGAGGCCAGCACGAAGAAGGTGAAAGTGCTCTCGGGCGGCGAACGCACCCGCCTCGCCATCCTGAAGCTCCTGCTCGAACCTTTCAACCTCCTCATCCTCGACGAGCCTACCAACCACCTCGACCTGCGCACCAAGGACGTGCTCAAGCAGGCGCTGGTCCACTTCGACGGCACCCTCATCGTCGTGAGCCACGACCGCGACTTCCTCGACGGCCTCGTCACGAAGGTCTACGAGTTCGGCCACGGCCGCGTCCGCGAACACCTCTGCGGCATCTACGAATTTCTCGAAACCAAGAAGCGCGAGGAGCTTCGGGAATTAGGAATTAGGAGTTAGGAATGAGGAATGGCTCCGCCGCCCGGCGCGCAGCTTCGCCCGAAAACCCGCTGTATCCAGCGGGTTTTATTTTTGCACAAGTGATGAAAAAAATCCTTCAGAAGTTGCTTTTTTCCAAGGCCTGCTCTATTTTTGCCCGTGAACCTTTATTTATTACGCTTATGAAAAACAAAACGAAGAACCTGCGGCACGAAATCGTCCGCGGTTTGCGATGCGAATGGGGCGCTTGGCCCGTATCGATGTGTTTGTTCCTTCTCCCCCTCACACCCTCGGTAGCCTTTGCCGCGGAGGCCTCGCCCGCGTGGCCCTCCACGCTCAGCGTGCAGCAGCAGAAGGGCGTGGGCGGCGTGGTAGTCGATGAAAATGGCGAACCCCTTGTGGGCGTCACCGTAGTGCTCCAGGGCACCAAGACGCGCGCCGTCACCGACAGCAACGGACGCTTCACCATCAACGCGAAGCCCGGCCAGACCCTCGTGTTCAACTACATTGGCTACAGCCGCGCCGAAGTGAAGGCCACCGCCGCCGCCATGCAGGTGCAGCTCAAGGCCAACGACAAGACCCTCAACGAAGCCGTAGTCATCGGCTACGGTACGGTGCGCAAGGCCGACCTCGCCGGCTCCGTGGCCGTCATGGACAGCAAGCAATTCAAGGACGAACCCCTCACCCGCATCGAGGATGCCCTCCAGGGCCGCGTTTCCGGTGTGGAAGTGATGCAGAGCGGAGTGCCCGGCGGCGACCTGAAAATCCGTATCCGCGGCGTGAGCTCCATCAACAAGAGTAACGACCCGCTCTACGTCGTCGACGGCATCGTTCGCGAGAGCGGTCTCGACGGCATCAACCCCGAAGACATCCAGAGCATGCAGGTGCTGAAGGACGCTTCCTCCACCGCCATCTACGGTGCCCGCGGTGCCAACGGCGTGGTGCTCATCACCACCAAGCAGGGCCGTTCCTCCGGCACACAGGTAGTCTTCGACGCCACCGTCGGCTTCGCCAAGGCATACAACATGCCCGAAGCGATGTCCACCCGCGACTACGCACAGGCCCTCGTGGACTACAAGGGCATCGACCCGGCGCAGCTCACCGGTTACCTCAACGGCACGAAGCCCGGCGTGGACTGGCTTGACGAGGTGCTCCAGACGGGCGTCACCCAGAACTACAAGCTCGCCATCTCCAAGGGCGACGAAACCACGCAGTACTACGTTTCGGGCAACTACATGCAGCACGAAGGCGTCATCAAGAACACGAAGTTCGAACGCTATTCGGCCAAGATGAACGTACACAGCAAGCTCTTCAGCTGGCTCGAGATGACCGCCGACGTGAACCTCTCGCAGGGCAAGGGCAAGGGTGCCGGCTTCAACCAGAACCAGTGGAACCCCATCTGGATAGCCCTCAACTACTCTCCCACGATGGAAGTGTTCACCGAGAACGGTTCGTACAGCCTCGACCCCTACAACTGTATCCAGCGCAGCCCCCTGGCCTACCTCGACGGCACCCAGAACGACCGTCAGAAGACTTCGGCCAGCGGCCACATTGACCTGAAGTTCAACATCGCCCCGGGCCTCACCTTCACCACCACCAACGGTGTGGACTACTCCGACCGCAAGGCTTATTCCTTCAGTTCGAGCAAGGCCATGGGTGCCAGCTCCATGAGCAACTCCGACGTGTACCGTCTCCTCCTCCAGTCGACCAACAACCTCACCTACACCCACCAGTGGGGCGGCCACGGCCTGACCGCCACGGGCGTTTGGGAAGCCACCTCGTCGGAGCGCCGCAACATGAGCATCAACGGCGACAACCTCGCCAACGAGGGCGTGGGCTACTGGGACGTGCAGAACGCCGCCACCCGCAACGCAGCCAACGGCTACAGCAAGTGGACCCTCCTCTCCGGCGTGGCCCGCGTCATGTACAACTACTCCGACCGCTACATGCTCACCGCCACGCTCCGCGCCGACGGCAGCTCGCGCTTCACCAACAAGAAGTGGGGCTACTTCCCCTCCGTCGCAGCTGCCTGGACGGTTACGCAGGAAGAGTTCATGAAGAACGTGAAGCTCCTCAGCAACCTGAAAATCCGCGCCAGCTACGGCGTCATCGGTAACCAGGACATCGACCCGTACAGCACCCTCGGCACCATGTCGTCCATGGCCTTCAACTACGGCACCGGCTCCATGTTTACCGGCTACTGGTCCAATAACCCCGCCACCCCCGACCTCACCTGGGAAAAGGTAAATCAGTTTGACCTCGGTATCGACCTCGGCTTCTGGGACAACCGCATCGGCCTCACCATCGACTACTACAGCAAGAAGACCACCGATGCCCTCCTGCGCAAGACGGCTCCCGCCTACCAGGGCGGCCCCACCTATTGGGTAAACGCAGGTGAAGTGAGCAACAAGGGTCTCGACGTGAGCGTTTCCGCCCGCATCTTCCAGACCCGCGACTTCAGCTGGACCACCACGCTCAACGGCAGCTACATCCAGAACGAGGTGACGAAGCTCACCGCCGAAGACCCCATCCTCTACGGCCCCAGCCCCTCACAGGGCACGGTTGATCCCTGTACCATCATCAAGGAAGGCGAAGCCATCGGTACCTTCTACGGCTACCGCTGGGCCGGCCTCCAGAAGCAGGCCGACGGCACCTATGTAGACGGCTACTACGACAAGGACGGCAACGTCACGCTCAACCCCACGGGCGACGACCGCTTCGTCATCGGCTGTGCCAACCCCGACTTCACCCTCGGCTGGAACAACTCCCTGCGCTACAAGAACTGGGAAATGAACGTGTTCTTCAACGCCTCCTTCGGTGCCCAGCGCCTCAACCTCGTGCGCTTCGCCATGAACTCCCAGGTCGGTGCCTCCATGTTCGTGACCGATGCCGACTACCTCGGACTCGTGGGCAAGGAAATGCCCACCCTCGGTGCCAGCAACAAGAACTACGGCAACTCCACCAAGTGGCTCGAAAATGCCGACTACTTCCGCTGCCAGAACCTCAGCATCGCCTACAACCTGCCGCGTTCGGCCGTCAAGGGCATCTGCGACCTGCGTTTCTCCTTCTCCGTGCAGAACCTCTTCACCATCACGGGCTACAAGGGCAACGACCCCGCCGGAGCCTCCTTCAGCAGCAGCCACGTGGACGTGAACAACGGTCTCGACATGGGTTCCTATCCCAATCCCCGCACCTTCACCTTCGGCGTGCGCATGACCTTCTAAAGCCCGCCCGAGCTGTAGCATTTGCAAGTAAATCTTTTTTCTAAAACCGACCATTATGAAAAACTATATAATCCTCGGTGGCCTTCTGGCCGCTTCGCTGATGGCCACCTCGTGCAACGACTTCCTCAACGAAGACCCCAAGGGCCTCCTCACCCCGGGCAACTACCTCGACTCCGAGGCCGCCCTCGAGGGAAGCGTCACCGCACTTTATGAAAAGGTAAACCTCACGCAGGGCTGGACCAACATGATGTACCCCCAGTGGCAGGGCGACGACATCACCGCCAACCCCGGTTCCAACAAGCAAGCTTGTGCCGAACTCGACGCCTTCAGTGCGAACAATAATAATAAAGGTGTGACCGCCGCGTGGAACAACCACTACGCCGTCATCAAGGCCGCCAACATCATCCTCGACGCGGCTCCAAACGCGCCCGTGAGCGAAACAGAGAAAAACATTGCCATCGGCAATGCCAAGTACTGGCGCGCCTACGCCTACTACTACCTCGTGCGCATCTTCGGTCCGCTCCCGCTCGAGACCACCTCGGCCCTCTCTGCGCCCGACAAGGCCCCTGCTTCGGTTGAACAGGTCTACAGCCTCATTGTCCAGGACCTCAAGGATGCGGAGGAACTCCTCCCGACCGGCTATGAGAAAGCCCCGCGCCACCACGACGGCGTCGATGCCTGGGTAACCTCGCAGGCTGCCAAGGCCACGCTCTCGGCCGTCTACATGTCGATGGCCGGCTACCCGCTCAACCTCGGCCAGAGCTACTACAAGCTCGCTGCCGACAAGGCGCGTGAAGTCATCGACAAGGAGGCCGCCTACGGCTTCTTCCTCGAGGATGCCTGGAACCAGGTCTACTCCATGGGTCACAACTACAACAAGGCCACCCTCGTCGGTATCGACAACTCCCCCATCAACGGCTCTTGGGACCACGACTCCCAGCTCACCTCCTGCTGCCGCTTCGAAGGCCTCGGCGACGGCGGATGGGGCGATGCCTGGGGCGAAATCAAGTTCTGGAAGAATTACCCCGACGGACCGCGCAAGGACGCTGTCTATGCCCCCAAAGTCACCTTTGAGGACGGCGACGGCAACATCGTGAAAACCGTAGATTGGTGGGAACTCGACGCCACGGGCAAGAAAGTGGTCGATGCCTACCACCCCATGTTCTGTGTGTTCACCACCAACGCCGATGCTTCGGGCAAGGAACTCGCCCAGCCCTACAACTACCTCGAGCGCAACTATCGCGGCATGACCAATGGCCACCGCCACCGCGTTATCCGCTACTCCGAAGTGCTCCTCTGGTATGCCGAGAGCGCAGCCCGTGCGGGTGAGACCGACCTCACCTTCGCCCGCCAGTGCCTGAAGCGCGTGCATGGCCGTGCCTGCGCCGATGCCTCGAACATCACCATCCCCGGCCTCGGCACCTTCGCCATCGATGCCCTCACCGCCGACCAGCTCGCCGAAGCGGCCTACTGGGAACACGGCTGGGAAGTGGCCGGCTACTGGGTAGCCATGGTGACCCGCCGCTCCGATGAGTTCCGCATGAACCGCCTCAAGGAGAACTTCGACTACCGCGTGCAGAACCCCGAAATCGAGGTGGCTCCGGGCATCAAGGCCAAGGAAAGCGTTTCCGTCACGAAGTCCACTTGGGCAGGCGATGAAAGCATCTACATCCCCTATCCCAACACCGAAGTGGAGAAGAACCCGAACCTCCGCCGCTGATTTTCCCCGCCAGCTGCGGCCGGGCGGTAGCCCCGTCAGCCGCAGCCCCGGCCTTTGAACAATAGCCAAACCTTTCACGCCGACTTCCCGGCCCCAGCGCCGGCGGAAGCCTCCGCGTGAAAGGTTTTTCTGTGTCCGCCCCGCGTCCCGCCAAAGCCCGGCTTTGGATTTTCAATCCCGCCTTTTGAAAATCCAGTCGCAGGCTTTGAAAATCCAAAGCCGCCTTTTGAAAAATGCAAGCCGCCTTCTGGAGGCCCTGTCCCGCGTAGATGGCCTCCGTGCCCCTGTTTCCGCTGCAGCCCCTTGGGGCGCGTGGTGGCGGGCAGAGGCGGCATATTTCTCCCCAAAAAGCCTCTTTTTGTCATATTCAGCGAACAAAAATCATCAACAAGGCTTTTTCTTTTTAAATATCTCTCTACATTTGCAACCTCAACCCACCGCTCCGCGCGGTGGCCCATAGAGATGAACAACATTAACAACCAAATCCCTAAACCTTTATGAAACTAAAACACTTCCTTTCGTTCCTCTTCGGTCTCCTGCTCACAGGTAGCCTCTTCACGGCTTGCGGCGACGACGACCCCGCCGACCCCGCGCCCAACGACCCCTCGCAGCCCTCCAAACCCGATCCCGGCACCGACCCTTCCAAAGCGCTCTCGCCCGCTGAACAGAAGGAAAAGATGGAGGCCATTGCACTCGACTTCATGAACGCAACGCCCGCCTCCGACTTCAAGGATATTGCCGACCTCAGCCAGCACATCGCCGAAACCTATGGCGACGACTACGAATGGGACGCTGTGGAAGAATGGGCACAGGACTGCTTCGACGCGGCCCGCACCGCCACCGGCACCACCGACACGGAGACCGAACACTACGGCAGCTACACCGACAACTACATCTACACGAACTACACGGCCCTGCTCATTGCCTCCAACTTCAAGGGCAAGTTCACCGCCGCCAACGGACGCTGGAAGCGCACCGACGATGCCGGCCTCTCCTTCGTCTTCCGCGACCAGAACGGGGCCGAGTGCGTGCTCAAGCTCGAAACGAGCGGCCAGGTGAAGCCCGTGAAGTGCTTCGTGCTCGATGACTGGACCGACTACGACTACTCCAACTACGTCTCCAACGACTATTACGACCGCACCACGTACACCATCGGCGTGCCCGAGAACATCGTGGTCACCCTCACCCAGGGCGGCAAGAGCGTAGTGAAGACTACCGTGAAGGTGGACCTCAAGTCGCTCAGCGGCGAGAACTTCGACATCAGCAAGAGTGCCATCACGGCCAGCGCAGTCGTAGAGCTCGGCAACGGCTATAAGTTCGACACCTCCGAAGTGGCCTACACGGGCAACACGAAGGCTTCCGTCACCTTCAAGATGAGCAAGGGCGGCCAGCAGCTCGTGGCCCTCGGCATGGCGGCCGACGTGATGGGCCTGCCCGCGTGCAACGTGGATGCCTTCACCAAGGGTAACTTCGACGGCGACGACTACGATTTCGACAAGGCCAACGGCAAGAACGCCTTCGTCAAGGTGGACGTGATGGGACGCATGCAGTTCCAGGGCGTAGTCAGCGACGGACGCAAATACGCCGACTATATCGAGAACGCCTACGACAACGACGACAGCGAAAGCGCCTTCAAGTCTTACCTCAACCAGGCCAACTCCCTCGCCGAAATCTATCTCTTCTACGACAACAAGACCACGAAGCACGCCGCCGTGCGCTTCGAGCCCTTCATCGACGAAATGTGGAACGGCACGACCTACTGGACGGCTGAACCCGTCATCGTTTTCTTCGACGGCTCGTCCTACAGCACCTTCTCGGCCTTCTTCAACGAATCGGACTTCAAGACGGTCATCAACAGCTTCAAGAAGCTCGCCAACCGCTACGCCGAACTCGTTGACGAAGAAATCGACTGGTAGTCCGGCGCCTCCCTGCCCCGTGCGCAGGGCCAGCCGCTGCGGCACAGACCGCCTTTTGCGCTGCGCGCAGGTAGCCACAGACCACCTGCGTGCAGCGCTCGTTTATACGCTTCCCCTTCACCGCCGCCCGCCATGCAGCCTATCTCTCTCCCTTTCCGTCTCCTCTTCCTGGGGCTCCTGCCTCTCGCCCTCTTCGCCCAGCGTCCGCGCGAGGTCAGGGCCGACAGCGTGTGGGCCGGCCGCGACACGGTGGCCCTGGGCAGTGCCGAGGTGAAAGCCTTCCGCCACAGCTCGCCCCTCCGCACCGACGACGGGGGCGCACTCCGCTGGCGGCTCGAGGACCTCTCCCTCATGCCCCAAATCTTGGGCAATGCCGACCCGCTCCACTACGCCCGCTTCCTGCCCGGCGTGCAGACGAACAACGAGTATGCCGCCGGCATGCACATACACGGCAGCGAGAGCAGCCACAACCGGATGGACATCGCGGGCACGCCGCTCTACAACGTGAACCACCTGCTGGGCTTCTTCTCCACCTTCCATCCCGACCACTTCGAGGCCTTCTCGCTCCGCAAGGAACCCGCCCGCGCCGCCGACCCCAACCGGCTCGGCGGCACGCTCTCCATGCAGCCCCACGCCGCGGCGGGCGATTCGCTCTCGGGCCGCCTGACGGTGGGCCTCATGTCCTCGCAGGGCAACCTCCGCCTGCCCCTCGGTCCGCGCACGGGGCTTTTGCTCTCGGCCCGCCTGTGCTACATGAATCTCCTCTACGGGAGCTTTCTCCGCGGCGAGCATTCCCAGATGCGCTACGACTTCAACGACTTCAACGCCACTTTCTATTTCAACCCGAACCCGCGCCACCGCCTCGACCTCGAACTCTATGCGGGCACCGACCGCGGCGAGCTGGACCATTCGTCCGCCCTGGCCCGCGTGCATTGGGGCAACGTGCTGGGGCAGGCCCGCTGGCGCTGGCAGCTCGGCCGCGCGGAGCTGGAGCAGTGCCTTTCCCTCACGCACTACTTCAACCGCTTCCGCATCACCATGGATGCGATGGACAGCCGCCTGCCTTCGTCCGTCACCGACTGGACCTACCGCGCCTGCCTCCGCCTGTCCCGCTGGCAGCTGGGGGCCGAGGTGACGCACCACCGCTTGCGGCCGCAGACGCTCCTGCTCAACGACGACTACCACGCCG
>CALZMA010000016.1 GCA_945788445.1 uncultured Bacteroidales bacterium
ACTCCTCTTTAGAGAATGAAAATCTCTCGTCCTAACCGATAGACGAAGGGACCGGTGTTGCAGTGGTGAGTTCCGTTAGGTCTCGTTTGCGAGTGCAAAAGTAGGGCAAGTATTCTTTTCAACCAAATGTTTCCTCGATTTTTTTCAAAAAAAGTGCATTTTTTCCTGCTTCCCCCTCTTTTTGCGCGTTTCAGAAGGCAAATTAAGGGGGAAACGGCCTATTTTTGCATGTGTCGGCGCTTCGTTTGCCAAGTGCCGCGCCCGGTTTTATAAAATATTTCTCGCATGAAGTCACAAGCCATCGTGCTCCGCAGCATCAAGTACAACGACGAAACGCTCATAGTCCACCTGCTCACGGCGGAGATGGGCTGCGTGGGAATGACCGTCAGGGTGAGCCGTTCGCGGCGTGCAGCGGTACGCCACACGCTGTTCCAGCCCTTGGCCGTGCTCGACATAGAGTGGGACCACCGCCCCAAGGCCAGTTTGCAGCGACCGAAGAATGCGGCCGTAGCCTTGCCGCTCGTTTCCCTGCCCTACGACCCCTACAAGTCGGCCATCGCGCTGTTCCTCGCAGAGTTTCTCTATTATGCCCTGCGCAGCGAGCCGCAGGGCCGCAGCCTGTTCGACTACGTGTCCCATTCCGTGGCCTGGCTCGATGCCTGTGCGCGCTCTTTTTCCAATTTCCACTTGGTCTTCCTGCTGCGCCTCACGCGCTTCCTGGGTTTTCTGCCCAATGTCGAGGACTTCACCCCGGGGGCGTGGTTCGACCTGCGGAGCGCGTCCTTTGTGGCGCGTCAGCCTCTCCACCCCGATTGCCTTTGCCCCGCCGATGCCGCTTTGGTTCCCAAACTCCTCAGGATGCGCTACGATACGATGCACGTGTTCCGCTTCAGCGGCGAGGAGCGTTCGCGCCTGCTGGAACAGATCAACCGCTTCTACAGCCTCCACCTGCCCAATTTCCCGCAACTCAATTCGCTTGCGGTTTTGAAGGCGTTGTTTTAGGGGGCAAAGTTGCGTCCCGTGGGGCCACATCCTTTCTGAGATTTGAAAAAACAGCTGCCTGTATGTTGGGAGTGTAGCGTCGTTCTGCTACATTTGCAGCCTCTATCGCTTAGCGTGCATCATCATTAAACTTATATATATATGTGTGGAATTGTAGGATATATCGGCAGCGCCAAGGCTGCCCCCTTCCTCATCAAGGGCCTTCACCAGCTGGAGTATCGCGGATACGACAGCGCCGGCATTGCCCTCACCCAGCCCGAAACGGGGCGGATTGAGGTGTTCAAGGCCAAGGGCAAGGTCGACAACCTCGAGAGAAAACTCCAGCAGGCGGCCGGCGAGGCTGCTGCCTTTACGGTGGGCATAGGCCATACGCGCTGGGCCACCCACGGCGAACCTTCGGAACAGAACGCCCACCCGCATCTCTCGGGCAGCGGCGAACTGGCCCTGGTCCATAACGGCATCATCGAGAACTACCAGCTCCTGAAGGAACAACTCGTCGAACTCGGCTATACCTTCCAAAGCGAAACGGACACGGAAGTACTGGTGCAACTCATCGACTACTTCTACCAGAAAAACGGCAAGAAACTCAAGAATGCCGTGAGCCAGGCGCTGAAGAAGACCATCGGAGCCTACGCCATCGTCGTGATGGAGCGCAACAACGGCCGGCACCTCGTGGCCGCCCGCAAGGCTTCGCCCCTCGTAATCGGCATCGGGCAGGACAGTTCGGAGTTCTTCATCGGCAGCGATGCCACCCCGCTCATCGAGCATACCCACAAGATGGTCTACCTCGAGGACGAGCAGATTGCAGAAATCCGCATGGGACACGAACTCGAAATCACGAACCTCGACGAAATAGTGGCCGAAGTGAGCGTGAAGGACGTGGACCTCGACATCAGTGCCCTCAGCAAGGGCGGCTATCCCCACTTCATGCTGAAGGAAATCTTCGAGCAGCCGCAGTGCATCGAAAACTGCATGCGTGGCCGCGTGGTGAAGCAGGCCGACGGCACGTACGACATCAACCTCTCGGCGCTGCACAACTTCAAGGCCAAGCTCATCCGTGCCCGCCACGTCATCATCGTAGCCTGCGGCACGTCGTGGCACGCCGGCCTGATAGGCAAGCAGCTCATTGAGGAAATGTGCCGCATCCGTGTGGAGGTGGAATATGCCAGCGAGTTCCGCTATCGCAATCCCGTGATAGAGAAGGACGACGTGGTCATCGCCATCAGCCAGAGCGGCGAAACGGCCGACACCCTGGCCGCCATCCAGCTTGCCAAGCAGGAGGGCGCGCTTGTCTTTGGCATTGTCAATGGCGTGGGCAGCAGCATTGCCCGGGAGACCGAAACCGGCGTGTATATCCACGTAGGACCCGAAATCGGCGTGGCTTCCACGAAAGCCTTTACGGGCCAGGTCACGGTGCTCACCATGCTCTCGCTGGCCCTGGGCCGTGCCCTCGGTACGGTAGCCGAGGACAAGTTCCAGCAAATCTGTGCCGGACTCGTTGAAATCCCGCGCCTCATGAAGCAGGTGCTGAAGCAGAACGACGCCATCGCCAACCTGGCCTCGCAGTTTACCTACGCCAAGAACTTCCTCTATCTCGGCCGCGGCTACAACTATCCCGTGGCGCTCGAGGGAGCCCTGAAGCTGAAGGAAATCAGCTACATCCACGCCGAGGGCTATCCCGCCGCGGAAATGAAGCACGGCCCGATTGCCTTGGTAGACAAGGAGATGCCCATTGTATTCATTGCCACGCACCACCAGCTCTACCACAAAATCATCTCCAACATGCAGGAGGTGCAGAGCCGCGGCGGCCGCATCCTTGCCGTGGTCACGGAGGGCGACACCGACATCCAGAAGTTTGCCCACGACCTCCTCGAAGTGCCCGACATCATCAACTGTCTCGAACCCCTCCTCAGCGTGCTCCCCATGCAGCTCCTGGCCTACCACGTGGCCGTGAAGAAGGGCCTGAACGTCGACATGCCCCGCAACCTCGCCAAGAGTGTGACGGTGGAATAGCTTGCGGACAACAGCTAATCATTCCACGGACAAAAAGAATTGAGGTTATAGAATCTACCCTTGGAGGCGCTTGGCCTTCAGAGGGAAGTTCTATAACCTCAATTCTTTTCTTTTTTTCTTCTGAACAAGTAAATCTTAGAACGTCAGGCGGAACATGCCGCGGATGCCCCACTTCTGGGTGCCGGGATATTTGTAGTTGAGGCGGCGGACATATTCGATGTGGAAAATCTTGAAGATGTTGTGGATGCCCGCCATCACTTCCACATAGGGCTTGTCCTTGTCCATCACGTGGGAGAGCGACTTGAAGTTGCCGTCGGGCTGGAATTCGCCGGGGAAGTAGAGGAGGCGCGGGTCGTTGAGGTTCTGGGCCAGGTAGGGATTGTTCTTGCTCGAGAGCGTGCCCCACAGCATGTTCACGCCGATGTATTCGCGCCACTTCAGCTTGCGGATGAGCGGGATGCGGTTCAGAATTTTGCCGTTCAGGTCCCACGAGAGCATGAGCGAGGCGTAGCGGTCGTTGAGGAACTCCATGTTGTCGATGAGGTTGAACGTGTAGTCCTCCATGATGTACGAGAGGTTCGCCGCCGGCATGATGAGCAGGGGGAAGGGCACCTTGTTCCACTGCACGCCGCCCTTCAGGTAGGCGTCAATCTTGCCCCACGAGGCCAGCCAGAAGCGCTTGTAGATACCCGCCTCCGTAAAGTTGAAGGCATAGTCGGCTCGGCCGAAGTTGTAGAGGCCCGCGGTGTGGTTCAGCGAGAAGATGGGCGCATCGTTGTTGGTGGCGATGCGGCGCTGCTTCGTGTTGATCCAGGTGACGCCGGGCTGGTAGCGCAGTCCCACGGTGAAGTCGTAGGTGCGGATGTAGGGATTGTAGAGCGAGCGGTCCTGCGAGAGAGCGCCCGTCGCGAGCGGCTGGTAGAAGAGCGCTTCGGTCGGCGTGTCCTTGGTGGTGCGCGCCTGCAGGTTGAAGCGCAGGCCGTTCTCCCATTCGCGGTCCCAGAGCAGCTTGTAGGTCTCGAAGTACATCATGTGGTTCACCTTCGTCCACTTGAACGAGGTGAACACGTTGTCCTTGTCCGTCGGCATGAACTTGTCCGAGGGCGACATCACGTCGTTCGTGTAGTTGAACGTGAGGTTGTTCACCGGGAACTCGCGGGGCAGGTAAGCCTTCTCGTTGAACGAATACGTCACCTCGCCCATGCCCTTCACCTTCTGGTCGCGGAAGCCGTAGGCCGCGTAGCCCTTGAGGAAAAGGTGCTTGTTGAAGTTCGCCGTGGTCTGTGCGGAGAGGCGCATGCGGAAGCCGTCCACCTGGTTCTGCGTGAGGGTGGTGTTCACCGGGCCGAAGTCCAGCTTGGAGGGCTTGTGCGGGTCGAGGCTCGTTTCCACGAAGTTCTCGATGAAGGCCTTCGCCACCCACAGCACGGGCTTGAAGCCCTTCACCTGCTCCAGCTGGCGGATGAGCTGGTCCAGGCTACCCTCGCTCTTCGTGAGCGAGTCGGCGCGGTGCTGTTCCCAGAAAGCCTCGTTCTGCATCTGCGCGTTGGCCGCGGTGAGCGTTTCGCCCTTGAACTTGAAGGTGCGCGGCGGGATGGGTTCGAAGGCAAAGTTGGAGTATTCCGTGGAGCGCTTCACCTGGAATTTATGGAGGAAGCTGGAGAGCTTGAGCTGCACCAGCATGTCGTCCTTCACGAGCACCTGTTCGCCCGTGGGGAGCTGCTCGAAGCTCTGGATGATGCGCATGTTCTCCACGAAGTTCACGTCCGAGCGCACGGGGATGCCCATGTCGGCCTTCTTCACGCGGTAGGTGGAGTCGGCCAGGATGTAGAGGCTGCCCGAGAAGCCGAAGTCCTGCGGGTTGTTGGGCGTGAAGTCCACGCGGATGCACTTGTCCTGGTTGTCCACCATGAGCGTGTCCACGATGAAGTAGCGGTAGAAGCTGATGGCCGTGCTCGAGGAAATCGGGCTGGTGAAGGGGTATTGGAGCAGGCGCACCTCGTCCTTGTAGATATCCACGTCGGTGAAGCAGTCCTTCAGCATCGTGTTGATGATGTCGCCCGTGTTGAGCAGTTCGTTGATGCCGTTGGTGCGCTGGCCGAGAATGATGTTCTTCTCCGAGCGCGGTTCGCGCCGGTAAATCATCTGCGTCACCGTCTCGTCCACCGAGATGGGCAGGATGAGCTTGCCCGTTTCGTTGCACACCTCCACGTGCTCCTTCAGGAAGGGAAACTTCTTGAAGCTCCCCTCTTCAAACACCTTGTCCGTCACCTCGTTCAGCGCGAAGGTGATTTTCGAGTACTTGTCGATGCTGTAGAAGTCGTGGTGCTTCAGGTCGCTCTCCTTCTTCGCCGCAATCACCTTCTTCATCAGTTCCACGGCCGGATTGTTCTTCCTCGAATACTTTTTCTTCTTCGAGGCCATCACCGTAGCCGTGCCCAGGGCCTTTTCGAGCGGTTCGAGCTTGTAGACGAGTGAGTCTGCGGCGGCCTTCACCGTGATGGTCTTCGTTTCGTAGCCAATCACGGAGAGCCGGAGTTTCCCTGCGCGGAAGGGCAGCTTGAAGCGGCCGTCGAAGTCGGTCTGAGTGCCGCCGCCACTGGTGTAGACCACATTCACGAAGGGAACGGTTTCGCCCGTTTTCGCATCGACAACCGTGCCCGAGAGGTACTTCTGTGCCCAGGCCGTTGCGAGTGTGGTGAGGAGAAGGAGGAAGAGAGAGAAGAAGCGTTTCACCGGGGAAAGAGTTAGGAGGAATTTTAGGAAAAATGGAAGTCTGGCACCTCCCGCATCGGAGAGCGCCGGGTGTTGAGAGAGGAAAAGCCTCACGGCACACCTATTTAATATATAGGAACGGTGTCGTGAAGCTTTTCATGGTTATGCAGCGGTCGGGCGTTGTAGCCGCCGTTGCTGTTAGTCGATTTCTTCGTCGGCTTCGTAGCCACCCATTTCGCGGATAGCGTTCTTCAGCATGACATACTGCTGGAAGAGGTGGTTTACGGGCACCTCGTTCTGCGTGTAGTCGTGCATCGGGCTCTTGAGGAAGAAGCTCAGGAAGCGCTGCGTGCCGTAGCGGCCCTTGCGGGCAGCGAGGTCAGAGAGGAGCACGAGGTCGAGGAGAAGCGGAGCGGCGAGGATAGAGTCGCGGCAGAGGAAGTTGATCTTGATCTGCATCGGGTAGCCCATCCAGCCGAAGATGTCGATGTTGTCCCATCCCTCCTTGTTGTCGTTGCGGGGCGGGTAGTAGTTGATGCGCACCTTGTGGTAGTAGTCCGTGTAGAGGTCGGGCTGGTCTTCGGGCACGAGGATGCTTTCGAGCGTGGAGAGCTTGGAAACCTCCTTGGTGCGGAAGTTGTCGGGTTCGTCGAGCACGAGTCCGTCGCGGTTACCGAGGATGTTGGTGGAGAACCAGCCGCTCAGTCCGAGGCAGCGGGTGCCGATGATGGGAGCGAAGCCCGACTTCACGAGCGTCTGTCCCGTCTTGAAGTCCTTGCCGGCGATAGGCATCTTGGTCTTTTCGGCCATTTCCCACATAGCGGGGATGTCCACCGTGGTGTTGGGAGCGCCCATGATGAAGGGAGCGCCTTCGGCGAGGGCAGCGTAGGCGTAGCACATGGAGGGGGCGATGTGTTCGCGGTCGTCGGCCTTCATGGCAGCCTCGAGCGCTGCGAGCGTGCCGTGGACGTTTTCGTCAACGGGCACATAGATTTCCGTGGATGCGGCCCAGATCACAACGATGCGGTCGCAGCCGTTTTCAGCCTTGAAGCGGCGGATGTCTTCGCGGAGTGCCTCCACCATGTCCCAGCGGGTGGCGCAGTCCTTCACGTTGTCGCCGTCGAGGCGCTTGGCGTAATTCTTGTCGAAGGCTGCCGTCATCGGCACAATGGCCTTGAGTTCGTCGCGAACCGGCTCAATGTCCTTTTCCTTCAGCACTTCAGCATTCAGGGCGCTTTCGTAGGCGTTGGCGGGGTACACGTCCCACGCGCCGAACACGATGTCGTTGAGCGAAGCGAGCGGAACAATCTCGCCGTAGTGCAGATACTTCTTGTCTTTTCCACGGCCCACACGAATCTTGTCGTATTGAGTCATCGAGCCAACCGGCTTGGCCAAACCCTTGCGGGTCATCAACACACCAGTCATGAAGGTTGTCGTAACCGCGCCGAGACCGACGCACATCACGCCTAATTTTCCTGTTGCAGGTTCCATAAATATATTTTGTAAAACTTTGAAATAATTGTAGGTTGAAAGCGCGGTTAAAGCGTGAGCGGCAACGTTGCGGCTGCTACTCACGACCGGGCTTACGCCTTTAAAACCGCAAAAATCTTAAAAGTTTTCCACAATGCCAAATCTTTGGCACACATTTTTAGAAAACCGTGCCCGAAATTTTTGTACTTTGTGGAAAAAGCCGTTCCGCCTCCCCGGGAGGGCGGCGGTTGCGAGAGTCAGTGCGCCTCGGGGTGCGTCATGTCGGCGAGCAGGGCCAGCGCCTTGTTTTCGGCAGCTTCCATCAGCTCGCGTTCGCCCGGCCCCTTGTCGTTGATGCCGCAGAGGTGCAGGATGCCGTGGATGACCACGCGGTGGAGTTCCTCGTCGTAGGGCCGGCCGAAGAGTTCCGCGTTGGAGCGCACCGTGTCGAGGCTGATGAAGAGGTCGCCGCCGATGCGCTGCCCTTCGGTGTAGTCGAAGGTGATGATGTCCGTGAAATAGTCGTGTTGCAGGAACTGCCGGTTCACCTCGAGGATTTTCTCGTCGTTGCAGAACACGTAGGCCACCTCGCCCACCCGTTTGCCGTAGCTTTCGGCCACGGCGCGCACCCAGGCCGATGTCTCGTGCTGGGGCAGTGCCGGCATGTCCACGTCGATGGTGTTGTAAGTAATCATGTTATTTTGGGAAAGGGTGGGGCAGTGCCGGCGGAGCCTGCGGGGCGTGCGTCGCCGTGCCTGCCGTATCAGTCGAACAGCGAAGGTTCGGTGAAGGGAGCGCCGTAGCGGCTGCGGCCCAGGTGTTTGTAGGCCAAGTCCGTCACCTCGCGTCCGCGCGGCGTGCGGCGTATGAAGCCCTCCTTGATGAGGAACGGTTCGTACACCTCCTCCACGGTGCCGGCATCCTCGCCGATGGCCGTGGCAATGGTGCCCACGCCGACCGGTCCGCCCTTGAATTTGTCGATGATGGTGAGTAGAATCTTGTTGTCAATCTCGTCGAGTCCGTGCTTGTCGATGTTGAGCGCTTCGAGTGCAAATTCCGCGATGTCCATGTCGATTTTGCCCGTGCCTTTCACCTGGGCAAAGTCCCTCACGCGGCGGAGCAGGGCGTTGGCGATACGCGGCGTGCCGCGCGAGCGGCCGGCTATTTCGAGGGCCGCCTCGTCGCTGATGGGCACGCGCAGTATGCTGGCCGAGCGCCTTACGATGCGGCAGAGCGTCTCCGCGTCGTAGTACTCGAGGTGGAGGTTGATGCCGAAGCGTGCGCGGAGCGGAGCGGTCAGCAGGCCGCTGCGCGTGGTGGCCCCCACCAGGGTGAACGGGCTCAGGTCAATCTGTATGCTCCGTGCGGCCGGTCCCTTGTCAATCATGATGTCGATGCGGTAGTCCTCCATGGCCGAGTAGAGATATTCCTCCACAACGGGCGAAAGGCGGTGGATTTCATCGATGAAGAGCACGTCGTTCGGTTCCAGACTGGTCAGCAGTCCCGCCAGGTCGCCGGGCTTGTCGAGCACGGGGCCCGAGGTCAGCTTGAAGCCCACGCCGAGTTCGTTCGCAATGATGTTGGAGAGTGTAGTCTTGCCCAGTCCCGGAGGTCCGTGTAGCAGCGTGTGGTCCAGCGGTTCGCCGCGGTATTTGGCAGCCTCCACGAAGATGCGCAGGTTGTCCACCACCTTCTGTTGGCCGCTGAAGTCGTCAAACTGAAGGGGGCGGAGGGCATTCTCGAAGTCGCGTTCCGACGGGGTCGGCTTGTGCTGTTCGGCGCGTATGTCAAAGGTATCTTCTTTCATTGCGGGGCAAAGTTAGTGCAAGGCGAGAGCAAAGCAAAGAAAAGCCGCAGGATTTTCAATAAGGTTATGAGTTTTGCAACAAGCGTTGAAGGCGAGGGCTGAAAGCCCGACCTTTAGCCCATAGCCCAGGGTGTAACCCTGGGTAGCTTGGACACTACACAGTGAGCCCTGTAGGGGCGACAGCTCTATGCGGACGAATAAAGGTGCCGCCCTTACAGGGCTCATCGGATGGAGTATGGCCTAACCCAGGGCTTTACCCTGGGCTATGGGCTAAAGGTCGGGCTTTCAGCCCTCCGCCTTGAACGCATGCTGTGCGGCTCGTTGGGTAAATGCAAGGCTCGGCGTAGAAAATCCGCCGGCGGCCCAGGCTTTTCAATCGGCGGCTTAGAAATTTCAATCGGCGGGATTGAAAATCCAATCGGCGGCTTTGAAAAACCGAAGCCTGGAGTTGTGCGCCCTGCCTGCGCGGAGTGTCCCGTCCGTCCCGCCCCGCGCAGAAAATCTTCGTTTTTCTTTTCTCTCTTCCCAAGTTCCCTTACCTTTGCAACTCCTATTATAATATTATAAATCAACTTATGAAACTCTTACTTTTGGGAAGCGGCGGCCGCGAGCACGCATTGGCGTGGAAAATTGCGCAAAGTCCGCGTGTAGACAAGCTCTTTATTGCTCCGGGCAACGCCGGCACGGCCGAAGTGGGCGAGAATGTAGACCTCAAGGCCGATGACTTCGACGGCATCGCCCAGTTCGTTCTGGACTACGAAGTCGATATGGTCGTAGTCGGCCCCGAGGACCCCTTGGTGAAAGGCATCTACGACTACTTCAGCCACCACGACCTGCTGAAGGACATCCCCGTCATCGGACCCTCCAAGGCCGGTGCCGTACTCGAAGGCTCCAAGGACTTCGCCAAGGGTTTCATGAAGCGCCACCATATCCCCACCGCTGCCTACGAGACCTTCGACGGCACCCGTGTGGAAGAAGGCTGCCGTTTCCTCGAAACGCTCCAGCCGCCCTACGTGCTGAAGGCCGACGGCCTCTGTGCAGGTAAGGGCGTGCTCATCCTGCCCACCCTCGAGGAGGCCCAGAAGGAACTCCGCGAAATGCTCGGCGGCATGTTCGGCAACGCCTCGAGCCGCGTGGTCATCGAGGAATTTCTCTCGGGCATCGAGTGCTCCGTCTTCGTGCTCACCGACGGCAAGCACTACCAAATCCTCCCCGAAGCCAAGGACTACAAGCGCATCGGCGAGGGCGACACGGGCCTGAACACGGGCGGCATGGGTTCCGTCTCCCCCGTGCCTTTCGCCGACGAGGCTTGGATGAAGAAGGTGGAGGACGAAATCATCCGCCCCACCGTGGAGGGCCTTGCCGCCGAAGGCATCGACTACAAGGGCTTCATTTTCTTCGGACTCATCAACTGCGACGGCCAGCCCAAGGTCATTGAGTACAACTGCCGCATGGGCGACCCCGAAACGGAAACCGTGATGCTCCGCCTCAAGAGCGACCTCGTGGACCTCTTCGAAGGTGTGGCCGCCGGTGACCTCGACCAGCGCAAGGTAGAGTTCGACGAGCGTGCGGCCGTCTGCGTCATGTGCGTATCGGGCGGCTATCCTGGTGCCTACGGGAAGGGCTACCCCATCGAGGGTGCCGAAGTGGAGGGCAGCGTGGTGTTCCACGCCGGCACGGCCCGCAAGGACGGAC
>CALZMA010000017.1 GCA_945788445.1 uncultured Bacteroidales bacterium
AGTGCGTTTTCTCGCCAAGCCCAAGTGAGCAAGCTCCCTTGGGTCTTTTGGCTTATCGAAAACGTTCTATTGGAGGAAGAAGAGCTGCAAGGCCCAGACGAGCGCACCGGCCGCGAAACCGGCGGCCACCTTCGGAGTGATGTGGCGCAGGTACCAGCCAAACGTCACCTCCTCCATACGCATGAGCAGCAGGCCGGCCACGGTGCCCGTAGCGAGGAGCGAGCCGCCCATGGCCGCGCCGTAGCTGAGCATCGGCCAGAACTCGCTGCCCGGGGCAAACGCCGCCAGCTGGCTCCAGGCGGGAAGGGTGGGGGAGGAGCAGATGACTGCATTGCCCACCACCGTCGGCACGGCTCCGAAGAAGGCACTGCCGAAGGTCGAACAGAGTGCCACCACGTAGGGATTGTCGAGGCCCGGCACTCCCCACGAGAGCACCGTGGCCGGCAGGCCCGTTTCCACCAGGGCACCGAACATCAGCGTGAGTCCTACAAAGAAGAGGAGCTGCTGGAGGTTGGCATATTGCAGGGCCAGGGGAAGGCGGCGCGAAGTCATGCGGTCGCTGCCCAGGAGCTGTCGGTTGCAGAGTTCGTCCACAATCCAGAGCAGGCCGAGCACGCAGAGTGCGCCGACGAACGGGGGGAGCTGCGTGATGCGGTGGAAGGTGGGGATAAACCAAAGTCCGCCCACGCCGACGAGCAGCATCAGCAGCCGTTGCGTGCGGTTCAGCACCGTGTCGTCGCCGCGGTAGGGCAGGCGCGTCTGGGCAAACTCGATGCGGTGGGGGAGTCCGCGGTGGAGCAGGAGGAGCATCACGCCGAGGGCCGCTATCGTGGGCAGGCAGAGCGAGGCAAAGAAGTCCGTGGGCACGATGAGTCCGGCCGTCCAAAGGCGGAGCGTGGTGATGTCGCCGATAGCCGTGATGGCTCCGCCGCAGTTGGCGGCCAGTACAATGACGGTGCAGTAGATGCGCCGCAGGCGGTCGGTCTGGAGTAAGGGATGAACGATGGAAAAGAGAAGGACAACGGTGACGAGGTTGTCCAAGTTCGCCGAGAGCAGGAAGGCCAATGCAGCCAGTTTCCAGAGCAGTTTCTTCGGCTTGCGCGTCTTGAGCCACTCCTGTGCAAAGTCGAAGCAGCCGTTGCCCGAGAGCACTTCTACAATCGTTGTGGTGGCAAGCAGGAAGAGCACCACGCCCGCCATTTCCGCCGCATAGCGGAGGAATACGTGTTCGGCAATAAAGGTCTTGATGGTCCGTGCCGTGTGTTGCACGGTTTCTTGTTGTAGAAAGCTTAGGTATTCAGCGCCATGCTGTTGGGTAACGAAGTCTGTGCCGTAAGCGATGTAGAGCATCCAGCAACACACGCCTGCAAACATTGCAACGGCAGCTTTGTTCAGTCGGTTGAAAGCTTCGGTTGCAATTAGAAAAAGTCCGATGGAGAAAACTGCGAATAGAACGATATGCATTGAGTCTATATAAAGGATTGATTCTCTAATGCTAATGCGAAGGCTTTGAGCGGCAAACGGGGCTCGAACCCGCGACCCTTGGCTTGGGAAGCCAATGCTCTACCAACTGAGCTACTGCCGCATTCGCTTATTTCGAGTGCAAATATAGTGTAAACCGCAAGCAAAGCAAAGGAAAAGCACAATATTTTTCATTTTACTTTGCAAATGTGTGAGCTATTGTTTGTTGTTAAAGGAAAACTATGCTTGCCTCGCACAATAAATAACGTTGCAGCGCGTTTCATTTATTATGAAACGTTTCAAACACTACATATTGCCCCTTTTGCTCCTGCTCCTTTCGGTCTGGGTAGCCTTGCCGGTGGAGGCGCAGCGCAGGGCGCGCATATTCGGACAGGTGAAGGACGACACCGGTGCCCCCATCGAACTGGCCACCGTGAGAGTGGCCAGCCAGAACGTGATGACGCTGACCAACCTCCGCGGCGAATATTCGCTGTGGGTGGAGACCGCCGACAGCGTCCGCGTTATCTACTCCATGATTGGCTACGAAACGCGCCGCCGCCTGCTTCGCCAGCCTGTCGACAGCGTGCGTCTCGACGTGGTCCTCCCGCTCTACGAGAAGGGCACGCTCGGAACCGCCGTAGTCACGGGACAGGGAGTGCAGACGGGGACAACCCAGCGTATCACCAAGCCCGACACGCATTTCCAGCCCTCCACCACTGGCAACGGCATTGAGGAAATCATTGCCACCCAGGCGGGCGTATCTACCCACAACGAACTCTCTTCGCAATACAACGTGCGCGGCGGTTCGTTCGATGAAAACTGCGTCTACCTCAACGGCGTCGAGGTCTACCGCCCGCTGCTCGTCCGTTCGGGCCAGCAGGAGGGCCTCTCCGTTATCAACCCCGACATGACGGAGCGCATCGACTTCTCCACCGGCGGTTTCGAGGCACGCTACGGCGACCGCATGTCGTCCGTGCTCGACATCACCTACAAGCGTCCCGAAGCCTTCGAGGCCTCCGCCTCCGCTTCGATGCTCGGCGCTTCAACCTATCTCGGCTGGGGCAACCGCCGCGTCAGCTTTATGACCTCCGTGCGCTACAAGACCACCAAGAGCCTCATGGGGACGACCGACACGAAGGCGGAATACGAACCCAAGTACCTCGACTACCAGGCCTACTTCAGCTACCGCCCCAACCAGCGGTGGTCGTTCGAAGTGCTGGGCAACTACTCCGACAACCAGTACAAGTTCCGCCCCGAAAGCCGCGAAACTTCCTTCGGCACCATGAACGATGCCAAGAAGTTCAAGGTCTATTTCGACGGCGGCGAGAACGACCTCTTCCGCACGCTCTTCGGTGCGGCCACGCTGACGCGCCACTTCGGCCCCAACACGTACCTCGCCCTCCAGGGCTCCGCCTTCAAGACCCGCGAACGCGAAACCTACGACATCCAGGGCGAGTACTGGCTGAGCGAGGCCACGGGACAGGAGCAGCTGGGCGTGGGCACCTACATGGAGCACGCCCGCAACCGCCTCGAAGCCACCGTGGGCAACGTGGGCCTGCGCTTCCGCACGAAGCTCAACGCCCACACGCTGCAGGCGGGACTCAACTGGACCAGCGAGTCTGTCAAGGAGAATGCCCGCGAGTGGGAGATGAGAGACTCCATGGGCTATTCGCTCCCCACCGACCCGCTGACCATGCGCCTCATCTACAGCCAGCGTTCCTCCACCGACATCCAGACCGTGCGCTTCGCCGCCTTCGTGCAGGACAGCTGGCGCTTCAAGACCGCGATGGGCCTGTTCAACTTCACCTACGGCGTGCGCCTGAGCCATTGGGACTGGAACGACGAAACCCTCTTCTCGCCCCGTGCCTCGCTCGGTCTGCTCCCCGCCTTTTCCGACAACTGGACCTTCCGCTTTGCCACGGGTGTCTACTACCAGGCACCTTTTTATAAAGAACTGAAAGACACCACCCTCGTGAACGGCTTGTCGACCGTGAGGCTCAACCGCGAGATTCGTTCGCAGCGTTCCATCCACTTCGTGGCCGGGGCCGACTACACCTTCCGCATGGCGGGCCGCCCCTACAAGTTCACGGCCGAAGCCTACTACAAGGCGCTCTCCAACCTCATTCCCTACAGCGTGGACAACGTGCGCATCGTCTACTACGGGCGCAACGCGGCCAAGGGCTATGCGGCCGGCGTGGACTTCAAGCTATACGGCGAATTTGTGCCCGGCACCGACTCGTGGCTCACGCTCTCGCTGATGCGCACGAAGGAGCAGATAGACGGCGTGTGGATACCCCGTCCCACGGACCAGCGCTACAACCTCTCGCTCTACTTCACCGACTATTTCCCCGGCACCACGCGCTGGCGCTTCACGCTCAAGGCAGCCCTGGCCGATGGCCTCCCCTTCACGGCACCGCGCACGGAGCGCACCTCGCGTATGTGGCGTCCCTCGGCCTACAAGCGCGTGGATATGGGTGCGAGCTACCGCCTCGTGAACAACGAGGACCGCCACCTCTCCTCGGGCCTCCTCCGCTGGGTGCGGAACGTCTGGGTCGGCGCCGACTGCTTCAACCTGCTCGGTATCGACAACGTCAATTCCTACTATTGGGTCACGGACATCACCAACCGCCAGTACGCCGTGCCCAACTACCTCACGGGGCGCCTGCTGAACCTGCGCCTCCACGTGGATTTCAAGTGACCCGCCCCGCTCTTCTCCCCCAAAAGGGAAGCGGTAAAGATTAAATTTGTAAAATGTTCATGATATATTTGGCAGTTACCTTTTAACGGCTTACATTTGCACCGTTATCCTACATACAATCTTTTTACCTTAATTCCCGATTCTTCAGGAAAATAAAGTCGAAAGCCTTTATTTAGTGTGAAGATTGGGGCGCGTAAGCGACTAATACCTATCGAAAACAGTAAAAGGCGTCACGTTGTGAAACGTGACGCCTCTTTTTGTTCTTAAAAGTGCGATTTCTCGCCAAGCCCAAGTGAGCAAGCTCCCTTGGGTCTTTTGGCTTAACGAAATCGTTCGTTGCGCCCGATGCTTCCCCGGGATGGTGGCTTGCTTTGGATTGCCGGACAAAGCCTAAGCCCTGCCTACGCGATGCCCAGCAGTTCAATTTCGAAGATGAGGGTGGAGCCGCCGGGAATGCCGGGCTGCGAAAACTTGCCGTAGCCCATTTCGGCGGGAATGTAGACTTCCCACTTGTCGCCCACGCACATCTGCTGCATGGCAATGATCCAGCCCTCGATGAGGTCGCAGAGGCGGAAGGCCAGCGGGGCACCGCCGCGGCTGCTGTCGAACTTCTTGCCGTTGATGGTGCGGCCCGTGTAGTGGGCGGTGACGATGCTTCGGGGCGAGGGATGCTTCCCGTCCGCCTTGCCCTCGGCCAACACCTTATAATATATACCTTTGTCGAGCGCCTTCACGCCCTCTTCCTGTGCCTTGGCCGTAAGCCAATCCTTGTTCGCTTGTGCGTATTCTCTTTTGTTCATGGGGCTATGTATGTTTTGTTTGCGGAGATGTAGCCCGCAGGGCTATCTTCTCCGTTGCTTGGTTCTTCTTTATTTGTTCTTCTGTCAAAAGTCCTATTCCTCCAGCCTCCAGCCGAAGTCGCCGTGGTAAATCATTTGTCGCGTCATGCCGCCGTCAATGCAGATGTTCTCGCCCGTGATGAAGCCCGCCTTGTCCGAGCAGAGGAAGAGCACCATATTCGCAATGTCCAGCGGTGTGCCCACGCGGCCCGCGGGCTGCTGCGAGGCATCCGGCCCGTCGTAGACCCTGAAGTCCGTGTCAATCCAGCCCGGCGAAATGGAGTTCACCCGTGCCTTTCCCCTGAGCGTCACCGACAGGGCGTGGGTGAGGGCCGCAATGCCGCCTTTGGCCGCCGTGTAGCTCTCGGTTTGCGGTTGGCTCATGCGGTCGCGCGAGGAAGAGATGTTCACGACGGAAGCCCCTTCGGCGAGGTGCGGCGCCAGCAGTTTCACCAAGTAGAAGGGCGCGGCCACACCCACAGCCAGGGCATACTGAAAGTCCTCCCAGCTACAGTCGTCCAGACCCTTCATCAGCGGCAGCGCATTGTTCACGATGTAGTCCACCTTGCCATACCGCCCGATGGTCTCCGCCGCAAAGGCTTCCAGCACCTCCTTCCGGGAAATGTCGCCAACGAAATGCTCGCCCTCGCGCACGTCCACGACAGCCACCGAAGCGCCCCGCTTGCGAAACTCCTCGGCGATACATTCTCCTATGCCGTGCGCGCCGCCGGTGACGACGGCTACCTTGTCCTTAAAATCCATAATGTACCTTTTGTTCTTGTGCATGCAAAAGTAAGGAATTCATCTGTACGCATCCTTCCCGCAGGTGCAGATTTGCCGTGAATATCCGCGAGGCTATCTTGCGAAGTGGCTGCGTCCAGCTAACGGTCTTTCAAGAACGTAATCGTACATTCTTTACATTTGCGCAAATCCTGTCTGTATGCGGCCACGGAGAAGGGGCTGTATTTCTCAAACATATCCAAGCCACGGCCCAGGTTGATGGTCCAGCCTTTGTCCGTTCGTATGCAGCGGTCGTGGAAGTCGCGGAAGTGATAGTCAAATACAATGCCACAGGCGGCAAGGTCGTCCTTGATGTCGTCCAGTTTGTCTATCAGCTCGGGTAGCTTCTCGTCCTCCTCGTTGGTAACCAAGTGGATTTTCAGGTCGTCCACCGGCCGCGTGTCGACGAGCATCGTCACCAGCTCCATGAAGTTCTTGATTTGCCAAGGAGCGCGGATATACGGGTCTTCCACGGTGATTTCCGTTGCATTGTTCAGATAAGGGGCAAAGAGTTTCGCGAAGCTCACCCCCGTCTGCCCCATGCGGATAGTCATGCTCTTCTCGGCCAGCGGCTGAATGCGCGGCCGTCTGCTTCTGCCGCCTTCCGCGGGAGCCTTCCCGGGCGCCTCCTCTTTCGTTTCGGGCGGGGAGGGTAGGGCAGGGGCATCCGCGGGCGTTTCGGTCTGCTCTGTTTCAGGCGCAAAGGAAGGTTCGGCAGTCCCATGGCTTATCTTTTCCAGCGTTTCCACGTCTATTTCGTTGCCCGTTTTCAGGTTCAGGTATTTAAACAAAGCCGGCTCCGCCCTGAACGTCTCGTCAATGACATACAGCTGGTCCTTCACGCGCTTTCTGCTTTCTGCCGCAAAGTCAACCAGTTCATACGCCTCCTGGTCCGTCATTCTCCCGTCGGGATAGAGCAGCTTCACCATGCCGCTGAACGTCTTGCGGATGGCCAGGTGGTCGCGCTCCGAAAGCGAGCCGTCAAACTTCGCATAGTTTTGCAGCAAAGCCGTACGGTCATCGTTGCGCAGCTCATGGAGCACGGCGGCGATGTAGTCCGTTATCAGGCCATAACCCTTTGAGAAACTGTCTTTCTTCAGCATGCGCATTTCCCAGCCCGGGTTGTAGAGATGGATACGGTCCAGGAAGGCCCCTTTGATGAAAGAGGTCGGTATGCTCTCGAACAAATGCGTGTTCCGCAGCATATAGGGCACGGTATGCTTCGTGTTCCCCACGAACGCCATCGAGGCGCTGGCCTCGTGCGTCCCCTTGCCGCGGTTGAACGACTTGTTGGCCAGGTAGTTCTGCATCGTGTCGATGAGCACAGCGTCCACGTTGCGTCCCGGCTGTTGCTCAAACTCGTCCCAGGCCACCACGTCCCAGTAGCCCACCAGTCCCAGTTCCTCGCGCTTGCCCGACATTCTGACAAAGAGGCGGGCGGGTGTCACGTCGCCGCCCGACACGAGCACGCCGTAGGGCGAGAGTTCCTGGAACACGTGCGACTTGCCCGTACCCTTCGGCCCCAGTTCCATGAAGTTGAAGTTGTTCTCCACGTGCGGGAGCAGGCGGGCAAGCGTGATGAACTTTTCCCGGCGGTTCATGGTGTCGGGGTTCAGCCCCACCGTGTGCATCAGGAAGTCAATCCATTCTTCCGTGCTGAAGCGCTGTCGCAGGTCGATATACTCCTGCAAGTCCACGTGTGAGATCTGCACCGGTTTCAGCGTTTGGATGTCCCAGCGCATCTTCACGCCGTCGCCGCCGATGTAGCCCATCGTCACTATGCACCACACCCCGTTGCCGCTGAGCAGCTTCGGGTTGCTGCGCACATAGTCCGCTTTGACGGGCACGCCCGTCAGGCCCAGGTTGGCGAAGCTGCCCACATATTCGTCAACCTTGTCATTGAGCGTCACCGTCACCTTGTCGATGATGCGGTACTTCCCGTTCTCCTTGATCTTGCCTTTGACCGACTCCGCCTCGGCGCGGTGTACATAGTTGTTCTTGATCACCTGCTTCACCTTTTCCAGTCCCGCCTCGATAGCCTCCGGGTCGTCTGTCGCGCAGTACTGCCCCAGAAGATACTCCAAGACATAAGTCGGCACGGGCAGGCCGCCCTTCACGAGGAAAGCCAAGTCCTTTCTCACCACCTTCCCGATGAAGGCATCCAATATTTTCTGCTGCAAAGCCATATTCGTTAAAAGTCTTGCTCGATAATCGTATTGTTCTTTACCGTTTCCCGGACAAGGGGGTTCAGCCTGCCGGTGTCCTCCTCATCGTAGATTCTGAGTTCAAGCATGCTGCCTGCCACCGGTTTTCCCAGCGTCATGGTCACCTCGTAGACACGGTTGTTGATGTTCGTCGCGTCGGGGCTGTTGAGCGAAAGCACCTTTTCCGCCGACACCGCCTCTTCGCCGTGGAAGAGCTGGCAAACCACCTTCCGTTCCGTCACCGTCATGCTCACCGCCTCCGACTGGATCAGCTGGAACTTCAACCGGCTGCTGACCATCGTCAGGTTGTGGCTCATCAGGGCCACGCCCACCTTCTCCGTCTTCTTGTCCCGTCTCAGCTGGCTCTTGATCACGGGCACAATCAGTTCCTGCAGCGATGCCCCGCCGTGTGCAAAGTTGTAGCCGCCGGGCGCTGCCAGGCGGTTCGTGCCCAGCGGAACGGCCACAAAGAGGTCCGCCCCCTTCATGCCCGAAACCTCGCGCAGGGCAAACTTCGCCATGCCGTCCACCTCGTCGTCGCTGTCCGTCAGGTAGTAGCGCGTCTTCTTTTCCACGGCCGCCTCCGCTATGCTGTGCTTGTCCTTCTCTGCAAACTTCTGGTCGTTGTAGATAAAGCCATGGTCCGCCGTGATCACCACGTTCGTCACGTTCCAAGTGGCGTGGAGCCTTCTCACCAGCACCGCCAGCTGCTCGATGGCCTTGCGGCAGGCGGCGATGACCTCAAACGGGCTTTGCGAATGGCTGGCCTCGTCGATGGTATCGTGGAAGATGTAGACCAGCGGGCGCTTGAACAGTTCGCGCATCGCCTGCGTCTCGCTGTTCATCACCTCCTCGTAGCGGATGCAGACCGCCCCGTTGCGGTAGTTGCCGAGGTGCGCCGTGCGCTGCTCCGTCGTGGCCAGCGCGGCACCGTCCACCAGCATCTCCGTCCCTTGCAGTTCCAGCGACTGGTGCGGCAGCAGGGCCGGCTTGCAGTATTTCGTTTCCGTGGGCAGCATGGCCAGGTAAGGCGTGAGCGTAGCCACGTGCTTCTCCTTCGCCAGCAGCTGCATCAGTTCCACCGCCACCTCGTAGCGCAGCGCATCGCTCACTACAATCACCTGCTTCACCGTCCCGTCCCCCTCCATGCGGAAGAAGTTCTCCTGCCTTTCCAGACTCAGCCCCTTGAAAGCCTCGCCTTTCTCCTTCACGCACGTCAGCCATTCCAGGTTCAGCACATTGGCCGTCTTCGCATACTCCTGGTCCAGCTGCCGCTTGGCCTCATCGACGACAGCCTCGATAGGCACGTCGAGGGTCATCAGCGCGTGGTACTCTTCCAGGGCGCGTCGGTAGAACCTGTCCAGGAGGTAGTATTCGTCTACATATTTCTGCACATACGCCTCGGTCGTGTTGAGCTTCAGCGAACCCATGCCCTTCGCCTGGTTGTAGTAGAGGGCCATTTGTTCCACCAGCTTCACCACCGTCATCACCGCGCTGCCCGCAGGCATCTTCAGCGCCAGTTCCCTCATGCGCTCGTTCACCTCCATCGGTTCGGTCTGGAGTTTCTTCTTCACCACCTCTTCCAGGATAGGCCAGCAGAGCGTCTCCGTCAGGTAGTAGTAGGGAGCGTCGATGCCGTAAACCCCTATGATTTCCGCTTCGCGGATGTCAGCGGCCAGCGTGTCGAGCGCCTTCGCGAAGCGGGCGGCGAGCAGCCTGTCGTGGAAGCCCAGCTCATACACCTTGTTCATTTGTTCCAGCATCAGTGCGTTCGTCACCTTGTACTTCTTGTAGGGGTCCGCCGGGGCCACGTCCAGCAGCTGGGTCATGGAGTTGTACTTCAGGCTCTCCGCCACCGGTTTCATCTTCACCTCGCTGTTCGGATTGTAGGTACAGCCCAACCAGCGGGTAAGTTTCTCGTCCACCGCGCGTTTCGCGTCGATGTTCTTCTCCAGTTTGTGGAAGAAGTCAAATCGCTTCTTCTCCTCCTCGCTGCCGCCCAGGACAATCATCCTCACGATAATCCCTTCCCAGTCCAGCAAACGCTTCTCGCCCAAATAGCTGCTCACGAAGGCGCGGCAAGCCATGTCTTCGTTGAACGTCTCTGCCGCGATGTGCCCTGCCAGAATGGTGCTCACCTTCGACGACAACATTTCGCTGATATTGCGTTTGAGGAACGTGCGGTATTTCTCCGGCAGGCCGTACTGCTGCATGTATGCCTCGTAGTTGTCGTCCTTGTATTCCATGTTGGCCTTCAGCACGTCGAGCAGGGGGAACTTCAGTTGCTGTTCCTCTGTGGCCGGGCAGGTGGCCAACGGAAAGAGCAGCACCACGCGCTTCTCCTTCCACGTATTCTCGATGGCATACTTCGTGTTGAACCATGCCCCGTCAAACACCTTATATATATATCCTTCGGCCCACACTTTCCCTTCCAAGTCCGACTCGAAGATGTTCATTCGGTCGAAGATGAAGAGCACCCGCAACTGCCGATTGCGTTCGAAGTAGCTGTATATCCTTTCTTGTATCATAGTCTTGTTGATGGGATTACGGATT
>CALZMA010000018.1 GCA_945788445.1 uncultured Bacteroidales bacterium
CCGATGCGCATGGCAATCTGGCGGAAGAAGCCCCAGCGCTCGAAGTAAGGCATGAGGTTGTAGCCGGAGAGGCGGGAAATCTTGCGTACCCAGTTCATCATGAAGGGAGCGGAGTTCTGGTACCAGTGGTTGCCTTCGATGAGGTACTCGTTGGTAATCCAGCAGCTCGTGGGATATTCATTCTTGAACTGCGTGTACTTGCCGTTCTTGTTGCCGTTCATGGCAGAAGCGAGGAGCTCGTATTTGTCTACGCCGCCCTGCTTTTCAACCTGCGAACCGTTTTCGTTGTCGTTCTGACGGAGGCTCTCATACCAGTCCTTGGCGATGTCGGGCTTGCCGTTCTGAACGAAGTAGTCGTAAACGAAGAGGAAGGGACAGAGGGTTTCACCCACACCCACTTCGTGGATGCTGACAGCCTTCGTAGCGTCTACGTTCGGCTTGCGGATGGTGGAGTCCTTCATCGTGAGGCAGAACTCGCGGGCCTTCTGGCTCTTGATCTCGTTGGCGTACTGGTAAGCGAGCGAGCGGGCAGAGCTCTTGAGCGAAGGACCGTCTACGTAGGAGTTGGCACAGATCGAGCTGTAGTTTCCGTCAATAAAGATCTTGCGAGCGTTGTCGTACTGGCTGCCGGCCTTCACGGTTCCGTCGTTCGTACCCGTCATGCGGTTGTTGGTGTAACCCATGCGCATGATGTTGAAGTAGGAATTCATGTTGTTGCTGACTTCGCCGAGACCGGACCAGCAGAAGTAAGGAAGCATCTGGTGCTGGTGACCCCATTCGTGAGAGAGACCCCAGATGGCATCTTCGTCATTGTAAACGAGCGTCTTGCAGCTGAGTACGCGCGGTTCCTGGTCTACGTGGAACGATACGCCGCGGCCACCCTGGAACATGTAGTAAGTGAAGTTCACGTAAGCGCAGGTGCGGTTGTCGGGGCTCTGGTCGTACTTGTGGAGACCGAGGATTTCGTGTTCCCAGATAGCGAGAGAGTCGTAAACGTTGATGAACTGGCGGTAGCCGAGCGACTGGCCGTCGGTAGCCACGCAGTTGCCGTAGAGACCCGTGGAGCGCTGGTTGGGGAAGTCTTCGCGTACACCGCGGGCCGTCCAGATGGAGTGTACAGCGTTACCAACCACGTCGAGGCAGACGTTGGGCGCATTGGCACAAATCTCGTGCATTTCTTCGTTGGTCTTGTCGAGGCTGAGGTAGCCGTTCACCTGACCGTCGAGGAAGTGTACCGTGATGTCGGGCTGGAGCTGGGGATTTACATCAGAGTAGTAGCAGATGTAAGCCAGACCGTCGTAGGCGAAGGGATAGTCAATGACGTTCAAGCCATTGCGCAGCGTGTAGTCGAATTCCTGCGGGTTGCCGCCGTCGAAGTTACCGCTGACTTTACCTTCATACCAAGCGATGACGTGGAGAGGAACGCTCGCGCCTTCGGGCAGACCGCTCACGGCGATAGCGTGGCGACCCTTGGAGATGTTGATACCCGTCACGCCCTGGTTCTGGTCGTAGAGCTTGCCCGGTGCATTCATCTGTTCGGAGAAAGCCTGGGGCGAGGTGCGGCAGACATAGTTGGCAATGCGGTAGTCGCGGGAGTAGTTGCCTTCGAACATGCGGCGAGCGAACGACTGCACGTATTCATCGTCGATGTTGGCGATGTCCTCGAGGGTAACGCCTTCGCGGAAGGTGGTGAGTGCCGGGTCAGCGAACACGCCGAAGAGGTCCTTCACCTTGTCTACGTAGAACTGCATTTCGGCGCAGGAGGCAAAGTTGCCCGCGCCGCTCAACACCTTGAACTGAACGGCAGCCGGGTTCTTCAGTCCGCCGTCGAAGTCAATGCGGTGCGTACCGGCCACGCCGCCGAGGTCGAGGCTCTTGGCCAAGGTGAACTCCGTTTCGCCCTGGAGCTTCGTGTAGACTTCCACGCGGCCGAAGTTACCGTTGTTGCCGCCGGACTGACGCGTCACGTAGTTCACGTAGTCGATGAGTTCCACGTCCTCGAAGTAGTAAGTGAGGATGGCCGGATTGCTTTCGTTCACCTGTGCATTCCACTTGCTGTGGTAAATGGTGGAGAGGTCACCGTCGAGCGACTTCGAGATGTCGGAGTTGCTGTCCTGGTGCGTGTTGTCCTCAGCGCTTGACACGGGCACCATGATGTCCTGGGTCATGTCCTTGATACCCTCGTAGCGAGTTTGCGTCAGCGTGAGCGTTTCCTTGAGCTGCTTTTCCTCGTTGGCGAAGGTGATGGTAGCCGTGCGGGATTCGGCGCTCAAGTTCTCCTGAAGGTGAACGTAGACCGTGCCGTCGTCCGTCTTGCGCAGCGTAATCCAGTCGGCATCGGTCGTTACGGTAAAATCCACATTGGCCGTAATGTCGTAGCACAACGTACGCTCGCGGAAACTTGCGGTTTGTTTGTGAGGAGCGATTATCACGGGATAAGCATCCTCAGAAAGCGTCACTTGTGCCTGTGCAGGCTGCACGGTATAGGCAGCAGATGCGATGCAGGCCCCGACGCACAAATATTTAAAGATATTCATCTTGTTCGCGAATTATATTCTAAATGTTTGATAGATAACAAGGTTAGAGCGCTACCTTTTGTCCGTTTACAACATAAAGACCGCGCGGCAGCGACATTGTCTGGCCTTCAGCCGTAGCGGCGCCTTGCCATACGAGCTTACCGTCTGCGCTATAAACCTTCACCTGCTGTCCGTTGCCGAAGAGGTTAAGCTGTCCGTTCTTCGCGCTTACGCGGAAGTCGTTGGCCGTTGTGCTCACGTGCTCGATGCCCGTGGGGTCGGCAGTGACAACGAAGTGCGTGGTCACGAACTTCATGTCGGGATAGTGGGAGGAAGTGATTTCGAAGTACACGTCGTCGTGCGGCTGGAGGAAAGCATAGTTGCCATAGAGAGTGGCAGCGGTCGGCGTGTAGTAGTCGCCCTCCTTGTTGCTCGAGCTGGCCTTGGAGAGCACCTGGTATTCAGCATCGCCACGGTTCTTTCCGTAGAAAGTGAAGGTAATGCTTCGCAGGTTGTCCGAGTCGAAAGCGAGGTCCGTGAAGTCCACGAAGTACGCTTCGTTGTTGCGTTCGCTGTACGAGGGGCAGAGCTGTGCGTAGTAGATGGAACCGCTCTTCTTCAGTTTCTTGTCCACGTTGATGGTGTCGGCCTGCGGCAGGTAGCTGAAGTAAGCCGGCTGGTAGTTCTTCGTAGGCAGCGAACTGAAAGTCAGCTGGTTGTTACCGCAAGAATAAGCGTAGAGCAGTTTCTTCACGGGGAGTTTCACATACGTCAGCGCGTTGTTCTCGATGGCCAGGTAGTTGAGCTGCGTCGATTGCTCGAGGTCCAGCTTCGACAGCTTGTTGTTGCCGCCGATGAAGGTGCGCAGTTCGGGCATGCCGCTGGCAGCGTTGAGCGTCAGGGCCGAGATGGCGTTGTCGCTGCAAACGATGTTCGTCAGCGTCGAAACGTTGGCCAGGTTCAGGATCTTGATGGAGTTGCCGCTGCACTTCAGCTGGTCGATGTTGGGGTTGCTGGAGGAAACGGTGATGGAAGTGATCTTGTTGTCAGCCACATTGAGATGCTGGAGCATTTCGCAGGGCAGCGTGAAAGAAGTACCTGTAGCCGTGTTGGACTTCAGCTGGTTGTTGGCCACGTTCACGTTCTCGAGTTCCGGGTTCTTGACAGAAGAGAGGTTGAGCTTCGTGAGCTGGTTAGAGGCACAGTTGAGGTCGGTGAGTTTGGCGCAGGCCGAGAGGTCGAGCTCAGCGAGCTGGTTGTTCTGACAATAGAGGGAGAACAGATTGGGCGCATCGCTGAGGTCAATGGAAGTGAGTTCGTTGCCGTCGCAGATGATGGTTTTGATGCGCGAGCCGGAACTAACCTTGATGGTTCCACCCTTTACTTGACCTTGTATAACGAGAAGGCCATCTGTCGTTTCGCTGTAGGTTTGCAGATTACCGTCGCCCCAGTCCACCGAAGCGCCTTTGTCGAGGGCATTCAGCGAAAGAGTGATGGATTCACCTTCAGCCTTTGCCGTTGTGAAGCTGACGGAGTCGGCCCGGAGCTGACCGGGCACGAGAGCTGCCGCTGCGCACAAGCAAGCAAGGAGTTGGTTCTTTTTCATAAGAGAACAGTAAAAGTTTGGTTAGAGTATTAGGTGTAGAAGATGTATCTTTCCTTATCATTCCCAGCCAAGAGCGCTTGCACCGAGCACAGCGGCTTCACTGCCGTTGAGGGCCGAGATGAGGAGCTTGGCCTTGCCCTTGTACATGCTGAGGCAGTTTTCCTCGTAAGCCTCGCGGATGGGGTTCATGATGTAGTCGCCGGCCTTGGTCAAACCGCCGAAGAACACGAAGGCTTCGGGCGAGTTGAAGGTAGCGAAGTCTGCGCAAGCCGTACCGAGGAGGCGGCCCGTGTAGTTGAAGATGTCCAGTGCAATCTTGTCGCCCTTTTCGGCAGCCTGGAACACGTCGAAGCTGGTGATGTGTTCGGGATCGAGGCTGCGGAGCAAGCTCTCTTCCGAACGGTTGGCGAGAAATTCGCGGGCTGTGCGGGCCACGCCGGTAGCCGAAGTATAGGTTTCGAGGCAACCCTTTCTGCCGCAACCGCAGCTGCGACCGTTGCCGCTGTGGTCAATCACGAGGTGGCCCAGTTCGCCGGCAAAGCCGTCGCTGCCGTACACAATCTTGCCATCGCAAACGATGCCCGAGCCAACGCCCGTGCCAAGGGTAATCATGATGAAGTTCTTCATACCGCGGGCCACGCCATAGGTCATTTCGCCCATAGCAGCTGCATTGGCGTCGTTCGTCACGCGGCAGGGAATGCCGAGGGCTTCTTCAAACTTCTGGGCGCAGGGAACGATGCCGCGCCAAACGAGGTTGGCTGCATTCTCGATGTTGCCCGTATAGTAGTTGGCGTTGGGCGCACCGATACCGATGGCGCGCACGTTTTCGATGCCGCCGACGCTGTCGAGTGCGGGCTGGAGTGCTTCCACCGAGGCTTTCACGTAATCGTCAAAGTCAGGATAAGCGCGGGTGGATATAACGGTTTGGGACTTGATGGTGCCACGCTGGTCAACGATACCGAATACAGAGTTCGTACCGCCCATGTCTAAGCCGATTACATACGGCTTCTCGATTTCAGTTTCCATGATAGGATAAAATTATTTAAGGTTTTTACAGATTGATTACTTGTTTTGCAGTGTACACTTCACAATAAGGCACACCGCTTCGGCGACAAATGTAGAATAAAAATCGTATTACAGCAAGGTAAATGGGCTGAGCATCGATTTTTTTTGATTTTTTATAGGGGAAACGGGCGATTACCCCGCGTTTCTTCCCATTCACTAAAAGAATGCAGCGCTTACAGTAATGGCCACGTAAGTAGCGAGCAAGCCAGCAATGAGCATTTTCACCGTGGCCACGCTGTAGCCTCCCGCCGTAAAGCCAGCGAGTGCCGCGCGGCGTTTCGCCAAGTTTTGGAGGGAAGGGAAAAGGCGGTACATGGCATAATGTACCATGAATCCCACCGCTATGCCCCAAAGCAGCCCGGTCATGAGGTCGCCCACGTAATGCACGCCGAGATAGACGCGGGTCCAGCAGTTAAGCAAGGACCACGACACGAGCCAGCAGGTAAGTTGGCGCTGACGGACGAGAAGGGAGAGGAAGGTGGCCACGGCCATGGTGTTGGCCGCATGACTGGAAAAGAAGCCGTAGCGCCCGCCGCGGTAGGCATTCACCACGTCAACCATATACATGAGTTCGGGGTCGTTCGTGGGACGGTATCGCGCCACAAGGGGTTTGAAGATGGAGGAGGCCACCTGGTCGGCCAGCAGCACACAAAGCCCAATCGCCGTGAGGGTCACGGCAATGCCCTTGAGGTCGTTGTTGCGGATAATCACGTAGAGGAGCAACAGCATCACCGGTACCCACGTGACCGTTTGGGTGGCCGTCCAGGCAATACCGTCGGCAAAGAGGGAATGGCTTCCGTTGAGCCACAGGGTGAGCGTTTGGTCGAGGCTTTGTAGCATGGTGTGTTGCGGTAGAGGCAGTAGGTTGCAGTAGGTGTAAGTTTAGAACACTTTCTCAATGTCAGAGGCCATGAGATAGGCCCGGGAGCCATCGGGGAGTTCCACTTGGAGCCAGCCCGAGGGGTAGGTTTCGAGGATGCGCACGGTAGTTCCCTCGTGGAGCGTGCGCAGGGGCTTGGCCGTGGCCGAGGGGGAGGTTTGGGCTGCCGTGGTCTGCATCACCACGGCGGCGGCATCTGCCTGCAGGTGTGCCGTCTGGAGGGCGGCAAAGATTTCGGCGAGCACTGTACCCAGGCCAAAGAGCACGGCCAAGGTGAGCACGAGGCGTTTCTGCCAGAGGCGCTTCGTTGTCCACAAGGCCAGCAGGCTCAGCAAGGTGAGCAGCAGGGCAGCGAGGGAGCAATAGCCCCAGGTCGTGGACGAACGGCCATAGACGAGTTGCTTTGCCCAGCTCACGAAGAAGAACTCATCGGGCGCATCGAAACGGTCCGTCAGCTTCAGCTGGGTAAGTTCGAGGTTGAAGGCTGCATCCTCGTGGGCGGGATGGAGGTAGAGGGCGCGCTGGAAATTGAGCACCGCCGGACCGTATTGCTTCAGGCGGTAGCGGGCGCAGCCCAGGTTGTAGTAGACATCGGCGCGCAGCTCATCGTCCGCGGCCTTGTCGTTCTGCATTTCCTGCAAACACTTCGTGTAGGCAGCGACCGCCCCCACGTAGTTCTTGTTCGCCATAGCCTTGTCCGCTTCCTGACGCGAAGGCTGTGCGAAAGCCATCGACACAGAGAGGGCGAAGCAGGCAAGCAGGAGGGTGCGCATCGTAGCGCTCTTTTTCGAGGTAGAAGTTTTCATTTGCTTTTCGAGCGTTTCGAGGAGCGCCTGTGCCTCGCCGAAGGTGGCGGCGTCTTTTCCGGCTTCGACAGGGGCGTAGGCGGCCAGCTGGCATTCGTCCAAGAGCTGGACCAGCTTCTGCTGCTCCGGCTCCCCTACCCCATGTGCGCCGAGCTTTTCGGGCAACGTGTCGCGCTGTATGTCCATCTTTTCCAAGGACAGCTTGTCGCAGAGATACTGCACAAGCGCTGCATGGAGCGCGGTGTACGCCTTGGCATGGTCGGTTGCGAGGAGTTTCTGCGCTTCGGCCAGCGAAGCGAGTGCCACGCGGAGGGCACGGCTGCGGCGGCCGCGCTGGGTGTCACCGCGGAGTGCAGAAATCCGGCGCAGGAAATAGAGCGCAACGCCGAAGGCCACGAGCAGAAGGAGCTGCACAAGGCGGAAGCCCCACGTGCCCCACTGCGGGAGCAGGTGCCAGTTGCCGCTGTTCTTTTCCGTGTGGACAGGACGAATGTCGCTGCGCAGGAGTGCCAGCTGCCGGTCCACATCGCTGTTGGAACGTTCGCCTTTCTCCACATGGAGTTTCACGGGAGCCGTGCGCAGCGTTTCGTAGGCATTCGTTTCGGGGTTGAAGTACACGAACTCCACGGCGGGAATTTCGTAGTCGCCCACATTGCGCGGCACGAAGGTATAGTCGAAGTGTAGCGTACCCTTCAGACCGTCCGTGGTAGTCTTCGTCTGGTCGGTTGTCTTCGCCTCGTAAGTCTCGAAATCCGAGGGGAAGGCCACGACGGGCGGGGTGATGAGTGCCAAGTTGCCCTCGCCCGTCACACTGATGCGGTAGGTAGCCACGTCACCCGTGCGCGGCGTGTTGCCTTGGAGCGCACCGCTTACCTTGAAGTGTCCCACGGCCCCCGTAAAGGCGGCAGGCTTCGGCGTGGGGAGAGCCTCCACGTCCAAGTGGAGTTCGGGCACTTTCCGCTGCACTTGCAGGCCCACCGTGCCGCCCCCGTTGAAGAAGAGGTCGAGCATGTCCATGCTGCGGTCCTGCTGCACGATGGTGCAGTCGAAGGTAATGCTCGGAATGGTCAGCTTGCCTGCCTGCTGGGGGAAGATGAGGTATTGGAGAATGACGCCCGTACGGTAGGTCGTACCGCCGCGCTGCTCCATGGTGGTTTGGATTTGGTTGCCCGGGAGGGGAATTTCGTGTGAAATGAGTCCCTTGAAGTCGGGCTTCGTGGTGAGCTGGGTATTGGAGAGCCCTACACCGGCCCTGGCGTGGATGCGGTAGGTAAGTAACACAGCCTCCTGCTCCTTCACGCGGGTACGGCTGGGTGTCACGTCGACGAAGAGGTCGCGTTCGGTCACAGGACTGCCCGCCTTCTGGATTTCTTCCGCACCTCCCGAGGGAGCGGATTGCCCCTGCTGCGAATGCGAGGCGCCGCCACTGCCGCCTCCGCTGGCATAGAGCTTCACGGTGAGGGGTTTGCTGCGCAAGGTGCGGCCTCCCACGTGCACGCTGGCCGGACCGATGGTGGTCTGCCCGCTCTGCTTGGCCTGGAGAATATAGGTAAAGGTAGTACCCGCATCCTGTTGCTTCTGCGCGCGCGTTCCGTTCAACGTGATTTGCGTACTGCTGTACGTGTTCACCTTCAGTCCGCTCCGCACCTCGAAGGCACTGAGCGAAGGGGGCGTGAAGTTGGAAACGTCGGTCGACCGCACCGTAAACGTCAGCCGGTAGTACGCGCCCACAGGTTCTATTTCAGCCGTAAACTGCTGGGCACGCAGGCCGAAGAAGGAGGTGAGGAGAAGGAGAAAAAATGCTATTCGTCGGGACATCATATAATATAGGAGAATAAAAAGGGGGGGGACAGCTGCGCCTACCAGTTCTTGTCCAGACTGCGCTGGCGGGGCTGTTGTTGCTTGAGTTTCTCGAGCGTGCGGCGTTCGGCCTGTCGCGACAGGTTCAGGTATTGTTCCGTCTGCTTACGGTCGCGTTCGGGCTGATTCTTGGGTTTGTCTTGCTGCTTGTCCTGCTGTTCCTGTTGCTGTTGCTGCTGTTGTCGCTTTTGCGGTTGCTGCTGTTGGCCGCCTCCCCCACCCTTTTTCAGCTGGGCTTGGCAGAGCGCCAGGTTGTAGCGGGTGTCGTCGGCGTGCGGATTGAGGCGCAGTGCGGCCTTGTAGTGGCGGATGGCTTCTTGGAGCAATTCCTGCTGCTTCTCACGGTTCTGCAGGGCAGCGGTCTGGCAGATGAACCCCCGGTTGTGCCAAGCCATCGACTTCACCTGCGCATTCTTCTCGCCCTGCACCACCTGGTGGAAAAGGCTGTCAGCCGCCCGCACGTTGCCCTTGGCCAAATAGACATCGGCGAGGTTGAATGTGGCGCGCGCACTGTTGGGGTTCACCTTCAGCGCCTCGAGGTAGCACTGCTCCGCACCGTCGTAGTCTTGGGCGCGGAAGCGGCTATTGCCTTGGTGAATGAGGCGATAGGTCGCCGTCTGCCCCAGGGCGCAGCAGAGCGGGGCGAAGGCCACGAGCAGAAGGAGGGCGCGGCGAATGCGCCCGAGCGAGATTTTATTGTGACGGTCAGAACAAATCATTTCGAAAAGAATTTAAAGCGTTTGAACCAGCGGCGCGAGGTTTCGCTGACACATACCTCGGCAATGAGCAGCAGCACCACGAGCAGGGCCACGGCCTGGAACTGTTCGTTGCGGGCCGTCACCGTGGTGGACGACTCGGCCTGCTTCAGGCGGTGGAGCTGCGCGGAGAGTTCTTCCTGCGCACTGCCCGTACCGTCGAGGTGGAGGTAAATGCCCTTGCCCGCACGGGCCACACTGCGGCACATTTCTTCGTTGAGCACGGTGCGCACGGGACGGCCTTCGGCATCGGTCAGGACACCGTAGCCCGTGGGGATTTCCGCGCCCTCGGGCGTTCCCACACCCACCACAAACACCTGGTGTCCGCGCTTGGCAGCCGCTTCGGCGGCCTCCTCTGCCCCACCCTCGTGGTTCTCACCGTCGGTCACCAGCACGATGGCCTTCCCCACCTCCTTGCTGTCGGTGAAGGACTTTTCGGCGAGTTCGATGGCTGCGGCGAGGTTGGTGCCCTGGAGCGTCACCATGCCCGGCTGCAGCGCGTCCACGTAGAGGCGGGCGGCAGCGTAGTCGGCCGTGATGGGGAGCTGCGGATAGGCTTCTCCGGCAAACACGCCGAGGGCAACCTTGTCGTTCTTCATGCGGTCAATGAGGTTCGTCAGGAGGAGCTTGGCGCGGTCGAGGCGCGAGGGGGCCACGTCGCGTGCCAGCATGGAGTTGGACACATCGACCATCACCACGGCCTCGATGCCTCGGGCCGACTCGGTCTGCTGCTTCACGCCGTACTGCGGACGGGCCAGCGTTACGACCAGCAGGGCCACCGCCAGGCAGAGCAACACGAACTTGAGGTGCAGGCGTGCATCGGAGTGGTCCTTGCGCAGGGCACGGACCAAGCGGGGCTCACCCATTCGGCGGAGGGCTCGCCGGCTGCGCACGATGTTCAGCACGTAGAGCAGGACGAGCAGGGGCAACAGCCAGAGCAGCTGAAGGTATTGTGGGTCTTGAAATTGCAGCAT
>CALZMA010000019.1 GCA_945788445.1 uncultured Bacteroidales bacterium
TGGAACAAGGGGGGCGAGGTGCTGCACATGGATATCGGTATCTTCTTCGTGCTGGCGGCTTCGTCTATCGGGGTGCTGGGCATCCTGCTGGCGGGATGGAGCAGTAACAGCAAGTACACGCTCATCGGGGCGGTGCGAAGCGGGGCGATGATTATCAGCTACGAGCTGTCTATCGGACTGAGCGTGCTGGCCATGGTGGTGCTGTGCGGCACGATGGATATCCAGCAGATTGTGCAGGGACAGGAGGTGTGCTGGAACATCGTGCGCGGGCATGTGCCGGCGCTGGCGGCGTTCATCGTGTATCTCATTGCGGGCAATGCCGAGGCAAACCGTGCGCCTTTCGACCTGGCCGAGGCGGAACAGGAGCTCACGGCGGGGTATCACACGGAGTACTCGGGCATGCACTTCGGCTTTTTCTATCTGGCGGAGTACCTCAACCTGTTTATCACGGCGGGCATCGCCGCCACCCTCTTCCTGGGCGGATGGATGCCGCTGCACATTCCGGGGCTGGACGCGCTGAACGGCGTGACGGACCTCATCCCGGGCGTGGCGTGGTTCGTGGGCAAGACGTTTGCCATCGTCTTTGTGCTGATGTGGATTCGCTGGACGTTCCCGCGGTTGCGCATCGACCAGGTGCTCACGCTGGAGTGGAAGTATCTGATGCCGCTCTCGCTGCTTATCCTGCTGGTGATGACGGCCTGTGTTACGGCGGGATGGGTGATTTGAACGGTTTGACACGGTTTTTTTATTTATTATTGAAGTTTTTATGAGTTCACTGAAAACGTATCTGAAGGATTATGCGGCAGGCATCGGCAGCCTGCTGGCGGGCATGCGCACCTCGATGAAGGTGTTCTGCCGCAAGAAGGTGACGGAACAGTATCCGGAGAACCGGCACACGACGCTGCACGTGCCCGAAAGGCACCGCGCCCTGCTGGTGATGCCCGCTGATGAGGAGGGACGGAACGCGTGTGTGGCGTGCGGCCTGTGCGTGGCTGCGTGCCCTAACGGCAGCATCCGCATCGAATCGGAAACCGTGACCGACGGGGAAGGTCGCAAGCGCCGGGTGCTGCGCCGCTATGAGTACAACCTGGGCTCGTGCATGTTCTGCGCCCTGTGTGTGGATGCCTGTGCGCACGATGCCATCCGCTTTACGAACGACTTCGAGCAGGCGGTGTTCCGGCGCGACAGGCTGGTGCTGACGCTCAATAAAGTTTAACGTGCTGTTTTTTTACATAGATGTTAGGTGTTATGAATATATCTCTACAAGAAATTGCTTTCTACACCGTGGCGGCGTGCATCATCGTCTGCTCGGTGCTGGCGGTCACCACGGGGCGCATCCTCAGGGCGGCCACTTACCTGCTGTTCGTGCTGCTGGGCACGGGGGCGCTCTACGGCATTCTGGGCTATACGTTCCTCAGCGCCGTGCAGCTCATGGTGTATGCGGGGGGTATCGTGGTGCTGTATGTGTTCTCCATCCTGCTCACACGGTCGGACCGCAACATGCGCTACTGCATCGCGCGGGGCAAGCTGGCTTCGGTGCTGGTTACCACGCTGGCGGCGGCGGCGCTGATGGTTTTCCTCACGGTGACCAACGGCTTTGCGCTGAACATGATTCCGCAGGGAGTGGAACTGCCGGTGGAGCGCATCGGCACGGCGCTTACCGCTACGGGGCACGGCGGCTTTGTGCTGCCTTTCGAGGTGACCGGCGTACTGCTGCTGGCGTGTATGATCGGGGCGATTGTGATTGCCCGCAAGAGGGAGTGACGTGTGTGTGTTTTTTTTAGCTGATTTACGATTATGGAACCGGAAGTACATGTAATTCATTATCTGATTATCGGTATCGTGATGATGGCGTGCGGCATCTACGGCTTCTTCACACGGAAGAATCTGCTGGCGCTGCTCATCTCGGTGGAGCTGATGCTCAATGCCGTGAATATCAACTTTGCGGTGTTCTGCCGCTATCTGTTCCCCGACGCGCTCGAGGGGCATTTCTTCAGCCTGTTCGGGATTGCCATCGCGGCGGCCGAAACGGCGGTGGCCATTGCCATCATTATCAATGTGTACCGCAACATCGGTCACGTGCAGACGGACGATATTACCGACCTCAAGGGGTAAGGGTGTCCGGAGTTTGTAACTGTTCAAAAATTGTTTTTTGGAATTTATGGATTTTACTTTGTTTATATTGGCTTGTCCGGCGGTGGGATTCCTGCTGCTGGCGCTGGCGGGCATGCGCATGAGTCACCGCGCTGCGGGACTCACCGGGACGCTGCTCATGGCCGTCACTACGGTGCTGAGCGGAGCAACGGCGTGGCGTTTCTTCACGGCGGCCCGCAATGCCGACGGGGTGCTGCCTGCGCAGATTCCGTTTAATGTGGAGTGGCTGCCACTGGGAGGCAGCCTGCACATCGACATGGGGATGCTGCTGGACCCTATCAGCGTGATGATGCTGGTGGTGGTGAGCGGGGTGTCGCTCATGGTGCATATCTACTCGCTGGGGTATATGAAGGGTGAACGGGGCTTTCAGCGTTACTACGCGTTTCTGTCGCTCTTTACGTTTTCGATGCTGGGACTGGTGGTGGCTGCCAACGTGTTCCAGATGTATGTGTTCTGGGAGCTGGTGGGGGTATCGTCGTACTTGCTCATCGGGTTCTATTATACGCGGCCCGAGGCCATCGCGGCTTCGAAGAAGGCGTTCATCGTGACGCGCTTTGCCGATCTGGGTTTCCTCATCGGCATCCTGATTTACGGGTATTACGTGGGGACGTTCTCGTTCTCGCCTTCGCAGGAGGGGCTGATGCGCGGGGGAATGATGTTGCCCTGGGCACTGGGACTGATGTTTATCGGCGGTGCGGGCAAGAGTGCCATGTTCCCGCTGCACATCTGGCTGCCCGATGCCATGGAGGGCCCTACTCCGGTATCGGCGCTTATCCATGCGGCTACCATGGTGGTGGCAGGGGTGTATCAGGTGGCGCGCCTGTTTCCGCTCTACATCGGCTATGCGCCGCAGGTGCTGCACATGGTGGCGGTGGTAGGCGTGGTTACGGCATTCTACGCGGCTACGGTGGCTTGCGTACAGTCGGACATCAAGCGTGTGCTGGCTTTCTCTACCATCTCGCAGATTGGCTTCATGATGGTGGCGCTGGGCGTGTGTACGTCGGTGCTTCCGCATGAGGGCGGACTGGGGTACATGGCTTCCATGTTTCATCTGTTTACGCATGCGCTGTTCAAGGCGCTGCTCTTCCTGGGGGCGGGTTCTATCATCCATGCGGTGCACAGCAACGAGATGAGCACCATGGGCGGCCTGCGCCGGTATATGCCGGTTACGCACATCACCTTCCTTGTGGCGTGTCTGGCCATTGCGGGTATTCCGGGATTCTCGGGTTTCTTCTCGAAGGACGAGATTCTGGCGGCCTGCTTCGCCTACAGTCCGGTAATCGGCTGGATCATGACGTTCATTGCCGGGATGACGGCTTTCTATATGTTCCGCCTGTACTACGGCATCTTCTGGGGACGCGAGAACAAGGCGCTGCACGAAGCGCACCGTCCGCACGAGAGTCCGCTGGTGATGACCGCGCCGCTGATGATACTGGCCGTGCTGACGCTGGCAGTGGGATGGATGCCTTTCGGACACTTCATCTCGTCCGACGGCGAGGCGTACGATATTCATATTGACGCTACGGTGGCTTCGGTCAGCGTAATCGTGGCACTGATTGCCATCGCGCTGGCTACGTGGATGTATGCCCGTCCGCAGCAGCCGGTGGCCGACGCGCTGGCACGCCGCTTCCCGGCACTGCACCGGGCAGCCTACCGCCGCTTCTACATGGACGAGGCATGGCTTTTCGTGACGCGCCGCATCATCTTCCGCTGCGTGTCGGCACCGCTGGCATGGTGGGACCGCCGCGTCATCGACCAGTTTATGAATTTCATGGCCTGGAGTGCCAATGCCTGTGCCGAGGAACTGCAGCCCGTGCAGAGCGGAAAGGTGCAGAGTTACACGCTGTGGTTCCTGGGGGGCATCGTGGTGCTCACGCTGGTGCTGCTGGCTTGCTGATGATAACTGATTCATATAGTAAAAACTTAGATTTAAAAAACTCAAAAAATGAATATACTGAGTCTTTTCGTACTGATTCCCCTGCTCATGCTGGCAGGCCTGTGGCTGGCACGCACCCTGAACCAGGTGCGGGGGGTAATGGTAACGGGGGCATCGCTGCTGCTGGCGGCGGCTGTGTGGCTCACGGTGGCCTACATCGGCCAGCGCAACGCGGGAGCGGCACAGGAGATGCTTTTTACGGACAGCATCACGTGGTATGCGCCGCTGCACATCTGCTACTCGGTGGGGGTGGACGGCATCTCGGTGGCCATGCTGCTGCTTAGTGCCATTATCGTGTTTACGGGCACGTTCGCCTCGTGGCGGCTCCAGCCGCTCACCAAGGAGTATTTCCTGTGGTTCACGCTGCTCAGCACGGGGGTGTTCGGGTTCTTTATCTCGACCGACCTCTTCACGATGTTTATGTTTTACGAGGTGGCGCTCATCCCGATGTATCTGCTCATCGGCGTGTGGGGCAGCGGACGCAAGGAGTATGCGGCCATGAAGCTTACCCTGATGCTGATGGGGGCTTCGGCTTTCCTGCTGATCGGCATTCTGGGCATCTACTACGGTGCGGGCGGCGACACGATGAATATCCTCGAGCTGGTGAAACGGGACATCCCGTACGACATGCAGCGCCTGTTCTTCCCGCTGGTATTCCTGGGATTCGGAGTACTGGGAGCACTCTTCCCCTTCCACACATGGAGCCCCGACGGTCATGCTTCGGCGCCTACGGCTGTATCTATGCTGCATGCCGGCGTACTGATGAAGCTGGGCGGTTACGGCTGTTTCCGCGTGGCCATGTATCTGATGCCTGAAGGGGCGGCCGAATGGGGCAACTTCTTCCTGGTGCTGACAACCATTTCGGTGGTATACGGCGCGTTCAGTGCCGTGGTGCAGACCGACCTGAAATACATCAACGCCTACTCGTCGGTGAGTCACTGCGGTCTGGTGCTTTTCGCCCTGCTGATGATGACGCGTACCAGCTGCACGGGTGCCATCCTGCAGATGCTGAGCCACGGACTGATGACGGCGCTGTTCTTTGCCCTCATCGGTATGATTTACGGACGGACGCATACGCGTGACATCCGCCAGCTCAGGGGACTGATGCGCATCATGCCGTTCCTGTCGGTGGGTTACGTAATCGCCGGTCTGGCCAATCTGGGGCTTCCGGGGCTGAGCGGCTTCGTGGCCGAGATGACGGTCTTCGTAGGTTCGTTCGAGCATCCTGATACGTTCCACCGCACCTGTACGCTCATCGCTACGATGAGTATCGTCATCACGGCGGTGTACATCCTGCGTGTGGTAGGCCGCATCCTGTACGGCACGTGCACCAACGAGGCGCACCTCAAATTGACGGATGCTACGTGGGACGAACGCTTTGCGGTAATCTGCCTGATTGCGGCAGTGGCCGGACTGGGTATCGCTCCGCTGTGGATGAGCAACCTTATCAGCGAGAGTGTGGCGCCGGTCATCGCACAGCTGCTGGGCCATGCGCTGTAATTTAGCTTTTTGTAAACTGTTTAATCGTACTGGAATATGGATATACTTCTTTCGCTACAAGCGGAAATCAGTCTGGTGGCCGTGCTGGTTATCGTCCTGCTGGCCGACCTGATAGGAAAAGAGCCCAACCACAAGAGACTGCAGAAGACGGTGTACGTGCTGCTGGCACTGCACATCGCACTGAATCTGCGTCCGTTCGAGGCGGTAGCCTTCGGGGGCATGTATCACACTACGCCCATGGCCTGCACGGTGAAATCGCTGCTCACGCTGGGTACGCTGCTGGTGTTCATGCAGGCGTCGCAGTGGCTGGAGCGCGAAGATACGCGGCACAAGGCGGGCGAGTTCTACGTACTTACGCTCAGTACGCTGCTGGGTATGTATTTCATGGTGAGCGCGGGCAGCTTCCTGCTGTTCTACGTGGGCCTGGAGCTGGCCAGCATCCCTATGGCGTGCCTCATTGCGTTCGACAAGTACCGCCACCACAGTGCCGAGGCGGGCGCCAAGTTCATCCTGAACTCGATGTTCTCGTCGGCGCTGATGCTGTACGGCCTGTCGTTCATCTACGGCACGTGCGGAACGGCCTACTTCGCCGAGCTGACTCCGGCCCTCACGGGCACACCGCTGCAGGTGATGGCGCTGGTGCTGTTCTTTGCGGGACTGGGCTTCAAGCTGAGTCTGGTGCCTTTCCACATGTGGACACCCGATACGTATCAGGGTGCGCCGGCTGCCGTGAGCGGTTATCTGTCGGTCATCTCGAAGGGAGCGGCGGCGTTTGCGCTGATCAGCATCCTGCACCACGTGTTTGCACCGATGCTGCAGTCGTGGGACCTGCTGGTGAGCATCGTACTGGTGGCGAGCATCACCGTGGCCAATCTGTTTGCCATCCTGCAGCACGACCTGAAACGCTTCATGGCCTACAGTAGTATCTCGCAGGCGGGCTACATCATGCTGGCCGTGCTGGGCGAGACGGGACAGGGCACGACATCGCTGGTGTACTACATCGCCGTGTATCTGATGGCCAACCTGGCCGTGTTCGGTGTCATCGGTCTGCTGGAGCAGCAGACGGGCGCAGCGGTGGAACGCAGCACATGCAATGCGCTTTATACCACCAATCCGCGACTGGCCTTCGTGATGACCATCGCGCTGTTCTCGCTGGCAGGTATTCCGCCGTTTGCAGGATTCTTCAGCAAGTTCTTCGTGTTTGCGGCAGCCTTCCACACGGGGCACTGGGCCGTGGTATTCCTGGCGCTGGTCAACACCATCATCTCGCTCTACTACTACCTGCTGGTGGTAAAGGCCATGTACATCATGCCGAGCGACGCGCCGGTGGCCGCTTTCCGCAGTCCGCTGCCTGCACGGGTATGCCTGCTGGTATGCCTGCTTAGCATCATGCTCATGGGCGTGTGCAGCAGCGTGTACCAATATATTGCCGCTGTGTAAGTAATATATATCAGACTTTTTATTTTTTCATCTATGCAAGTGTCCTTCCTGCTCCCTCCGGAGTACGGGAGGGCACTTTTTTTATCCTGCGGCACGGCGCGAATCCAAAAAATATCGTATTTTTGCCTGTAGTTACAATCTTATAAACGAAAAGCTTATGTATCCATTAAAATTCAAACCCATTCTGAAATCCACCATCTGGGGTGGCGAGAAAATCATTCCGTTCAAGCAGTTGCAGAGCGACCAGACACAGGTAGGCGAAAGCTGGGAAATCTCCGACGTTCCGGGCGACGAGTCTGTAGTGGCCGAAGGAGCCGATGCCGGCAAGAACCTGAGCCAGCTGATGGACGAATACCGCGGCGCACTGGTAGGACAGGCCAACTACGAACGCTTCGGGGGCAAGTTCCCGCTGCTCATCAAGTTCATCGACGCACAGCAGGACCTCTCCATCCAGGTGCATCCCGATGACAAGCTGGCCATGCAGCGCCACAACTCCATGGGCAAGACCGAAATGTGGTACGTGGTAGACGCCACTGCCGATGCCCACCTGCGCTCGGGCCTGTCGAAGAGCATCACTCCCGACGAGTATGCCCGGATGATTGCCGACAACACCATCTGCGATGCCCTGCGCGACTACAGCATCCGTCCGGGCGACGTATTCTTCCTGCCTGCAGGCCGTATCCACAGCATCGGTGCCGGCTCGTTCATTGCCGAAATACAGCAGACCTCGAACGTGACCTACCGCATCTACGACTTCAACCGCAAGGACAAGAACGGCAACACCCGCGAACTGCACACCGAACTGTCGAAAGACGCCATCGACTACACCGTGCTCGACGACTACCGCACCCATTACACCCCTGCACAGAACCGGCCGGTGGAACTGGTGAGCTGTCCTTACTTCACTACCAGCGTATACGACCTGACCGAGCCGATGACAATGGATTACACAGAGCTCGACTCATTCGTCATCTACATCTGTATGCAGGGCGCTTGCACCGTGACCGACAACGAAGGCAACACCGTGGCACTGCGTGCCGGCGAATCGGTACTGTTCCCGGCCACTACCGGCAAACTGGAAGTAACTCCGCAGGGACAGTGCAAATTCCTGGAAACTTACGTATAACCCCGCTGCGCCTATGAGTCACATCGCACTGGGACAATACAACCGCCTGCAGGTGGTAAAAGAAGTCGACTTCGGGATGTATCTGGACGGCGGCGACGACGGCGAGATTCTGCTGCCCGGCCGCTACGTGCCCGAAGACTGCCGCGTGGGACAGGAGCTCGAAGTTTTCGTATATCTGGACATGGACGAGCGCCTGGTAGCCACCACCCTGCATCCGCACGCCACCGTGGGCCAGTTTGCCTGGCTGCGTGTGGCATGGGTCAACCAGCATGGCGCTTTTCTGGACTGGGGACTGATGAAAGACCTCTTCGTGCCTTTCCGCGAGCAGCGGCAGAAGATGCAGCAGGGCCACAGCTACATGGTATACATCTACCTGGACGATGAAAGCTACCGCATCGTGGCTTCGGCCAAGGTAGAGAAATTCCTGAGCCGCGAGATGCCTCCCTACAAGCGCGGCAGCCGTGTAGACATCACCGTATGGCAGCCCGCCGAGCAGGGCTACCGCGTGATAGTGGACAACCGCTATGCCGGCATGCTCTACCGCAACCAGCTGTTCACCTCCGTAGCTCCCGGCATGAAGCTGCAGGCCTACGTGCGCCGCGTGCGGCCGGACGGCAAACTGGACCTCGAGCTGCAACCCGACGGTATGGAGCGCATCGAAGAGTTTGCCCCCACACTGCTGGAGCACCTCAGGCAGCAGGGCGGACACATCGGTCTGCACGACGGCAGCGATGCCGCCGCCATCTACGCCGCCTTCGGGGTGAGCAAGAAAACTTTCAAGCGGGCCGTAGGCCAGCTTTACCGCCGGCGGCTCATCGTGCTGGAGCCTGACGGCATACGTCTGGCCGACTGAAAGCAACACGCACCGTAACATTAGCTGCATATATCCCCCTGTTCCGGCTTCCTGCACAGACAAGGAAGATGGAGCAGGGGGATAATTACCACCAGTTTCCCTATCACAAATAGGAAATACCCTACAGAGAATTGGAGAGAATCTGTTGAAAAAGAAAAAATCCGGAAGTACTTTCGCACTCAAGAAAACATCATTTCTAAAAAACAGCACTTATGAAACAGATACGCATCCTTCTCGTTACGGCAGGACTTCTGATATTCTCGCTGCCTGCACTGGCCTCGCGTCTGGGTGATATCCGCCTGCACGCCCGTTTCCTGACCGACAGGATGGCCTATGAACTGCGCCTCAGTCCGCAGCAGTACAACGACGTTTTCGAAATCAACTTTGACTTTCTCACGGCGGTCGACCCGCTGACCGATGATATGGCACGCGGCTACCGCTATGCCTACGACCGCTATTACCGCTATCTGGATATGCGCAACGATGACCTGCGCTGGGTTTTGGCCGGAAGCATCTACACCCGACTGATGCGCATCGACTACTTTTTCCGTCCGCTGTGCATCATCGACCACAGCTGCCACCTGCGTGTATACCGTGTATATACCGACCACAGCCACTTCCATTTCCGCCGGCCGGCCCACTACCTTACCTACCACGGTGCACACTGCCGCAGCCATTACGGAGGTGCCAGCTACTACCGCAAGCACTATAAGGAGCATTATCGCCACAATCCATACACCGGTTCTGTAAGTTGTCGTCCCGAGCACAAGCGTCAGGATTACATCATCGGCGGGAAACCGGCAGCCCTGCACCATCCGCCCCACTCCAACCGCCGTCCTACACATCCGGCAGTACGGCCCCAGCAGCCGTCCAGACCTGTGAATAAACGGCCTTCTACGGAGGATTTCAGACGGCCGGACAGCCGTCCGGAACGGAAGCCGAAAACAGAGCGCCGGAAACCGGCCGGAAACAACAGGCAGAACAATGCCGGCGGAGGAAGAAAAGCCGTAAAGGAAAATCCACGCAGGACACAAGCCGTGCGCGAACTATAAAAACAGCCGGAAAACAAGCGGAAAAGCTAACGCCCCTGCCGCATAAAAATTTTTCTTGCCGGACAAAAAAAAATCGTGTTTTGGTGGAAAAATTTTCTAGCCGTATAAAAAAATTTTCTAGCTGAATAACTTTTTTTTCTAGCCGTATAGATTTTTTTTGCCGTAGGATAATAAAAAACGTACTATAAGCCGATAAACCAACTATAAAAAATCGAAAAGGCGAAGGTATCGAATTTACTTTCAGCAGGCACAGCCAATGTTGCCCCGAAAGCAGATACCTTCCCCAAAACAAAGAGAACCGCACCACAGCTCACACTTCAACCTGAGCCCTGATGCGGTTCTTTATGATTTTC
>CALZMA010000020.1 GCA_945788445.1 uncultured Bacteroidales bacterium
GCCGCGGCGCAGGCTGAGGTACTCGAAGGCGTGGGACGGCACCACCACGCCGGCGTGGATGGGCACCGCATCGAAGTTCGCCACAATGAGCAGTGTCTGGCCGCCCGTCGACTGGCGCATGAAGGCGTACTGGCGGTCGCAGTTGTAGCCGTGCGAGCGTTCGTAGTTGGCGTATTGCAGGTCGTAGAAGTTGCCGTCGGCCAGGGCGCGTTCGCTGCGGCAGAGGCGCACCACGCGGCGGTAGAAGTCGTAGAGCTCCTTCTCCTGCTTCGTGAACTTCGCCTCGGGCCTCTTCGCCGTGAGCTTGCGGAGCGAGGCCACCGACCAGTAGTCAAAGATAGTGGTCCGTCCGTCGCTGCCGCTGAAGCCTTCCGCCTCCATGGCCGGTTCGCCGATTTCCTGTCCGGCGTAGACCATGAAGGCACTCGTGCCCATCATGGCGCTCACGGCCAGGGCCGGCAGTGCCTTGCGCGCGTCGCCCGCGAAGAAGGCCGAGGCTATGCGCTGCTCATCGTGGTTCTCCAGGAAGTTCAGCATGTGGGGGCGGATGTCGTCAATGGCTTGCCAGCAGCCCGTGATGCAGCTCGCCGAGAGGCCGCCGCAGACGATGCCGCGGAGCGTGTCGTAGAGCCCCACCTTGTCGTAGAGGTAGTCGAAGCCGCTGCCGATGTAGCGGCGGTATTCGGCCGGGTTGTAGACTTCCGCGATGAAGAGGATACCGGGGTATTTCTCCTTCACCCGCTTCGTGGCGTAGGCCCAGAATTCGGCGGGCACCATCTCTGCCATGTCGCAGCGGAAAGCGTCCACGCCTTTCTTGGCCCAGAAGAGGAGGATGTCTGTCATCTTCAGCCATGTCGAGGGCACGGGGGAGAAGTGGGTCTGGCGGCCGGCGCAGTAGTCCACGCCGTAGTTCAGCTTCACCGTCTCGTACCAGTCGTTGCGCGAGGGCCAGGCATCGAAGTGGTCGTTGCCCGTCACCTTGGCCGGCGTTTCCTCGTAGGGAACGTCCGAGCGATGCTCCGTGTCGAAACCCGTGTGGAGACTCTGGCCGGGAATGTAGTAGAAATTGTTGTCGGGGTCGAAGGCCTTTGCCGTGTCGTCGTCGGCGCCTAGGTCCCTCACCCCTTCGGGGCAGGCATCGCTGGCATACTGCCGCGCCACGTGGTTCGGCACGAAGTCGATGACCATTTTCAGCCCCGCCTTGTGCGTGCGGCGCACGAGGTTCTCAAACTCCTTCATGCGGTTCGGCACGTCGGTGGCGAGGTCGGGATCGATGTCGTAATAGTCCTTGATGGCGTAGGGCGAGCCCGCGCGGCCTTTCACCACGGCGGGGTGGTCGGGGCGGATGCCGTAGGCCTCGTAGCTGGTCTGGGTGGCGTGCTCGAGCAGGCCCGTGAACCACACGTGCGTGAAGCCGAAGTCTGCAATGCGCTTCAGCTGCGCCGCCGTGAAGTCGTTCAGCTTGCCACAACCATTTTCCCCGAGCGTGCCCGAGGGCACGTTCGAGGCATTCTGGTTCGTATAGAGCCGCGTGAAAATCTGGTAGATGAGGGGTTTCATGGGCGGCGCGGTCTTAGTCGTTCACGCCGTGCGCCTTCACGGCACCGTTGCCCTTGCAGATTTTCGCAATCATACCCTGGAGCGTTTTGCCCGGGCCGCATTCGGTGAAGTCCGTGGCGCCGTTGGCCACCATTTCTTCCACCTCCTTTGTCCAGCGCACCGAGGCCGTCAGCTGGGCAATGAGGTTCGCCTTGATTTCCTCGGGGTCCGTGTGGGGCAGTCCGTCCACGTTCTGGTAAACGGGGCAGATGGGCTTGTGGAACTCAGTGTTGGCGATGGCCTCCTCGAGTTCCTCCTGTGCGGGCTGCATGAGGGGCGAGTGGAAGGCGCCGCCCACGGGGAGCACGAGCGCGCGCTTCGCGCCGGCTTCCTTCAGTCGCTGGCAGGCCAGGTCGATGGCTTCGGCCTCGCCCGAAATCACCAGCTGTCCCGGGCAGTTATAGTTGGCGGGCACCACCACCTTGCCCGTTTCCTCGCGCACGGCAGCACAGACTTCCTCGACCTTCTCGTCGGCGAGGGCAATGATGGCTGCCATGGTGCCAGGCTGCGCTTCGCAGGCTTTCTGCATTGCCTTGGCGCGTGCGGCCACCAGCTTCAGGCCGTCCTCGAAGCTGAGGCAGCGGGCGGCGGTCAGCGCCGAGAGTTCGCCGAGCGAGTGTCCGCCCACCATGTCGGGCTGGAAGTCGCCGCCGAGGCAGAGCGCGCTCACCACGCTGTGGAGGAACATGGCGGGCTGCGTCACCTTGGTCTGCTTCAGCTGTTCGTCCGTTCCGTTGAACATCACGTCCGTGATGCGGAAACCGAGAATATCGTTGGCCTTTTCAAAGAACTGTTTGGCAACCGGATGCTTTTCGTAGAGGTCCTTACCCATGCCCACAAACTGAGCTCCTTGACCGGGGAATACAAATGCTTTCATTTCTGTTTATATATAATATAGGAGTGAATACTGTTAGGTTCAATGCCGTTTTCGCAGGCAAAGGTAGTGCAAGGCGAGCGCAGAACAAAGAAAAACTTGTTTTTATTTGCTCTGCCGAGCCGCAGCCTGCCTTATCCAAAGGTAGTGCAAGGCGAGCGCAGAACAAAGAAAAACTTGTTTTTATTTGCTCTGCCGAGCCGCCTTTTCGGATTTATCGAAAGACGAACCTCTCGGGCTTTAGCCCCTGTCTTAGCACTCAAGGGTGAAGAAAAAAGAGCTGTTGTTTTTGAGTTCATACAATTTTTATACTTTTGTGGTGTCAAGTGCGTCTACACCAGAAACTGCACCGCCTTGGAGTTCCCGTGAATGCGAACCGGGTCCTACAGGGCACTCCCCTTTCCCTTGCATTTATTAAACTATATTTTATATGAAAATGGCCTATTTACTGATTGCTGTAGGACTTGTCTGTCTCATTGCAGGCATTGTTCTCTTTACGAATGCACCCAAAACGGATGATACTATCCCCAACAACACTATGAACAAAGAGGAGGTGAAAGCCGAGACTACAGCCCAACCAACAGCCCAATCCGATACATCTAATGCCAACGAAAAAGATGATAACTACGAAAAGGGGGTTGAGTTTGAGGAATACGTTGTATCACGTTTTTCCAAGAAATACTTCTCTCTCAAAGAATGGAGAAGCGACAAGTGCAGCAACGGAGTCTATGCAGAGTCCAGCACATACCCCGATATGGAGTACACCTTCACTTTACGCGAAAACTCTTATAACTTTGCCGTTGAGTGCAAATGGAGAGCCAAATATAATAACGAGAACAAAGTTAAGTGGTCATATAAAGACCAACTGGCACGTTACCGTCAATTTGCGGAAGAGAAGAACATACCCGTCTTCATTATCCTGGGCATTGGCGGCACTCCTGCAACCCCGGCAGAAATCTTCGTTGTGCCTTTGGCTTCCATCGAACATGTAGAACTCTCCAAAAGCTGGCTGGAGAATTATCGCCACGACCTTTCCAAAACGATGTTCTTCGACGTCCCCACGAAGACCCTCCGATAGCTCCGCCCCGCTACAATGGCTTTTATGGCTAATGACCAAAAGGTATAGTATGGCCTTGACCAGTAACAGAATTTTTGCGGTACCAAATATGCCCCAAGACATGAAATCCAAATCGTCCACAGGTTGTGGGCGATTTGGCTTCTCGTCTTGAAGCTATTCGCAGAAGGTCGTACACCTTTTCTTTTGCACATTCAGAGGGGGGAAGGGAAAGGCCCAACCTATGTTTCTATCTTCTATTTACGCTTTCGATGCCTGCCGGGGACAATTATTTTCCACAAAAAACGGAGGGGGTAAGCTTTGGAAAGAAAATTACAGCTATTTTTGCACGCAAACGCCCCGAACGGCACAAACAAAACCTATTTATCACTCTAATACTTTAACGATTATGAAAGCTATCCGTTGTTTCCTCTTGGTGGCCTTTGCGGCACTGTTTTCCTCTGCACACGCCGACGACCGCTCCATGAAGCCTATCACTGCCATCGGCGAGGTTCTTATCAACTACGTAGAGGACAATCTGGAGAAAGAGATTGTCCGTCTCGAATATGACATTCTTGCGACGACCAAGACTACTACGCGCACGCTGGCGAAGGACTGGACGTACACGATTATTGCCTTCGGCGACGAACGCTTCGAGGACATCGACATCGTGGTCTACAGGAAGTCGGGCGGCGCATGGGTGGAAGTGGGACGCGACACAGACAGCGAGGACGTGGCCCTGGTGGAAGTTTCTCCCAAAGAGCAGGGCGAGTACAAAATCGAAATCAAGGCGTACAAGTTCAAGGAGGGCTACAACGTGGGCCACTACGGACTGATCATCGCGCACGAATAGGCCCCGCCAGGGGATACTTACAGACAGGAGGCAAACGCTCACCGACGGGCGTTTGCCTCCTGCTTTATTCTTGCCCGCGGCATCACTTCTGCTTGGGCTGCTTGCTGAACTTGTAGACTACTTGCAGCATTGCATAGGAGGGCAGGGAGTTGTACCAGGTTTCGGTGATGCCCTGGGCGTTGATGGACTTGGTGACGTTGCTCAGGCCGTGGAACAGGTCGAACGCGTCGAGCGTAAGGCCAAGGCGGCCCTTGAAGAAGCTCTTGGCGAGGCGCGCATTGGCTACGAAATGGCAGTCGTTGAGGCTCCGGTCGGTGTAGCCCGTGCGGTGGTAGAGGGTGAGGTCCGCGCTGAAGGCGATGCCCGCGGGGAGGGGGAGCTGGGCGGAGGCGCTGTACTTGAAGTCGAAGCTGTTGATGCGCTCGAAATGGGCGGCGGGCGACGTGGCGTGGAGGTATTTCACGGCAAAGCCCAGGTCGATGATGCTTCGCTTGACGCGCGCGTTGAGCCGCAGGCTTTCGGACAAGTTGAGGTTGCGCACGCTGCTGCGCTCCGTCACGTAGTCGACGCTGTTGCGGTAGCCGAGGTCGGTGAGCGAGGTGAGGACGAAGTTTTTCTTCCGGTCGAGGGGCCGCTCGTAGTCCACCGCGAGGGCGGAGGCCCAGTTGCCGTCGACGTTGCGCGGCGAGTAGGTGCGCACGCCCGTGGAGGCATCGTAGTCGATGGCATGGGCTACGGCGTTGCGGGTCACGTGCCATTTGCCGGTGAGGTAGAGATGCCACCCTTGCCCGTAGTTGAAGAAGGAGCGCGATACGTCGACGGCGTGGGTGACGCTGCGCTTCAGGCGGGGATTGCCCTTGAAGAGGTTCAGGGGGTCGGCATTGTCGGTGTAGTCGAGCATGCCGACGAGGTCGGGATAGGCCGAGGTGAGCCTGTAATTCACGTAGCAGTTCTCGAACCCCCAGGAGGCCGAGGGGGTGAAGACGGCCTTACTGCGCCGCGGCTTCGTGTGCAGCAGGTGGCGGTGGTAGGTGAGGTGGTCGGCCTGCCATTCCACGGCGGGCCGGAGGGTGATGCGGTGGCTCGGCAACTTGCCATGAAGCCATATGCCGATGTCTGCCGCCGCCGACTGCTTCAGCGTGTTCTGCCTGGAGGTGTAGGAGTTGGGCGCGTCGAGGCAGCTTGCCAAGGCGGCCAGGGTGGAGGGGAGTGTACCGAAGGCGGGGGCCTCGTCGGCCAGGCGGTCGAGGCGGTAGAGGGTATGGTCGGTGTCGGAATAGTTATCGCGCAGGTCGTAGGCAAATTCTATCCATCCCCAGTCGGGGCGGTACTTATAGGTAGCTTTCACCTGGGCGTCGAGCTTGAAGCTCGGGGCGGTGGCGTACTGGAGGCGGTTGTCGTCGGCCGCCGCCGGGGCCAGGGCGGGGTTGAAAACGAGACGGTAATCGGAAAACGTGGTGGCCTCGAGCTTCTCCATGCGCACCTTGGCCGTGAAGTTGAGATAGTCGGGCGTGTGCGGTATGGTGAGGAAGCCGTCCAGATCCAGCCCGCCGCTCCACAGGTCGGCATGTTCCTTTCTGCGGTCGCTCCGGCGGTGGATGAAGAGGGAGGCCAGGCGTTCGCTCGTGCCGAGGAAGAGGCTGTCGAGCGAGGCTGCGCGGTAGGCGTCCTTGGGGTCTGCCGCAAACTCTGCGCCCAGGCGCCGGGACTTGTTGCGGGTCTTGCGGCAGGTGCCGTCGCCGCTGAGCGTCAGGTAGACGCTCTCCTTTTTATAGGTGTACTGGTGGGCGGTCTGCAGCTGGAAGTCGCGCCCCTGGCTATGGCTGCTTTCGCGCGCGAAGGTGCTCCCGGGCTGCTGCGGCTGGAAAGTTTCGACGGAGGCGATGCTGCGGTTGTCCGCTTCGCGGTGGGCCACCTTGGCGTTGCCCGTGTATTTCCACACGCCTTTCTTGTCTTTCACCAGCGCCTCGAAGCCTCCGGTCTGCATTTCGGTGCGTCCCGTGGCCGCTCCCTGCGCTTTCCAGTCGCCCGTCACGCCAGGCTCGCGCGTGTCGTTGGTGTTGTTCATGTTCCCGAAGAGAGCGAGGCGCGAGTTGTTCGTGAAGCGCAGGGCGAAGAGGCGGCCCAGGTAGCGGTCCTGCAGGCCGTAGCCCGCGGCAGCATTGGCGACCCAGCCTATCGCATAGTGCCGCTTGAGGTTCACGTCCACCACCAGGGGAAGTTCGTTCTTGTCCTGCTCTTGGGTGATGTAGCTGTAGTCGTGTTCCTTGCGGTAGACTTTCACCTTGTCCACCATGTAGGCGGGCAGGTTTTCGAGAGCCACGCGCGGGTCGCCGCGGAAGAAGTCTTCGCCGTTCACCAAGAGGCTGCTGACGTACTGGCCGTTCACGCGGATTTGTCCGCCCTTCAGTTCAAAGCCGGGCAGGCACTTGATGAGACCGTCGAGCATCGACCCTTCTGCCATCTGGAAGGCATCCGCGTTGTAGACAATTGTGTCGCCTTTCACCACCATCCTCACCTTCGAGGCGGTGACGGTGGCTTCGCCGAGTTCGCGCTCGTGGGACTTGGGCAACTTTTTCAAAAGGATTTCGCCCAAGAAGAGGCGCTTCTCGCGGCGGCCGATATTTTTCCGCTCGAGGTCCACCGTACGGGTCTCGTAGCCTTCCTTGGTAAAACGGAAGATGCACGTGGCGCGGGGGATGTAGAGGTAGCCGATGCGGTCTACATTGTGCGGGTAGCCGCCATAGCGGTACGCATCGCCGGTATAGAATTCGTCTATCAACGAACTGTCTGCGCGCATGATTTCGACATGCACGCCTTTCAGCATTTCGTAGGTGAAACTGTCCTGGACATTGGCATAGACGGCCACGCTGTCGGCCGCGGTCTGCCCCCACGCTTTCCCCCAGGACAAAAGGAGAAGGCTGCAGAGGGCGACGAAAGTGTTCGTAAAAGTGCGTTTTCGCTTAGACATAACACACATAAGGCTTAAGCTTCGGACGCTACTGCCCCGCATGAAACCGGGGGGGTAAATGTGGTTTCCCCGCTGGCAGCAGCGGGAAAGGCGCTGCCTGCCTCGCGGCAAGCGGGCTCGGACTGGATGCCGAGACTTTGTCTGTAAACGGTCATAAGAATTTTGTTGGATTTACCGAACTCTCCTGCATCACCTGCGCCGCCCGGGGCCGCGCCGGCTACAGCGGGAAAGTTCACCGGGTGAGGTATTAGATTGGTATTGGATTCGTCTTAGATAGGGTTAGCGCTGCAGCAGCCGCAGGGCAGCTGACAGGGCGGCCGACTGCGGGTCGCGGAAATAGCTGTCGAAGGTTTCCTCTACCGGCACGTCGGGGAGCAGGCCGCGGCCCACAAAGTCGTTGTTGCCCGGACCGATGTCGTACTTGGAACAGATGTTTGCCCACGCCACGCCTTCCTGCAGGGTGAGGCGGACGCCGTTGCCCGTGCTGCCGCCCGTGGGCTCGCCCACGAAACGGGCACGGCCGTTGCCCTGGAGCACGGCGCTGAAGTCCTCGGCCGCGCTGAACGTGCCGCGGTTCACGAGCACCACAATGGGGCGGGTGTAGGGCGTGACCCCCCGACGGGGATAGAGGCAGCGGCCCTCCATGCGGTAATCGCCCTGCGCATATCCCCACGAGGCCAGGGCGGGCACGTAGGTGGGACTGCTCCACGAAGCGCAGCGCAGGCTGTCGGCCGTGAAGTGCTGGAGCATGTGGTCGCCGTTGCCCGAGTTGCCGCCACCGTTGTTGCGCAGGTCTATGATGAGTGCCCTGCTCTGGCATAGCTGCGGGTAGATGCGGTCGAAGGTGGCGGTGAGGTCGCTGGCCATGAAGTTGCGTATGCGCAGGTAGCCGATGCTGTCCTCGAGCAGGCGATAGGTCAGCGCGGACTCTTCTTTTCTCAGGTCGGCGTCCTCGCGGCTGGCCTTGCATTTCAGGCGAAGCGTTTTCTCCCCGTCCTTCAGGGTCACCTCCACTTTCTTCCCCGCAGGGCGTTCCGTCAGGGCTCCCCCGCAGAACGTGCCGTACTCGCGCCACTGGGGCGTGGAGGCGGCTACCCACGGCATCACGTGCTCCTTGGCCCATGGCACCACCGGCTCGCCGTCGATGGCCACTACCTCCATGCCGCGCTCCATGCCGCGCTGGCGGAGGGACGACGAAAGGACTTCGTCGACATATACCTTGCCGCCGAGCATCACGGTGGTGAAGGGGGCGGACTGAAGGTCGACCGAACCGTAGACGTAGGTGTGGCCGTCGTTGGCGTGCGCCACCATGCGCTGCAGCAGGCGCAGGGCCTCGTAGTCGGTACGCGCCCGCTCCATGGCGGGGATGTAGGCGGCATAGAGGCTGTCCCAGCTGACAGTGATGCGGTTCATGAACACGAAGTTGCGCCGTACGCCTTCCCACAGCCGCGAGAGGGCCAGAAGGTGCTGCGTGCGCGGGGGCAGGGAGCGGAAGTAGCGCGCCTCGCCTCGCACGGGGTGGCAGTAGCGGTTGCGCGTGGGCCAGTCGACCGGCACACAAATCTCGTCTTCCGTCTGGGCACTGAGCACGTAGAGCGTGTCGCCGCCCCCGAGCTTGTAGCCGTAGAACGTGCGCGAGGCTTCGAAATAGGTGGTGCAGGCGTTGCGGGCCACGCGGGTAAACTGGTCGAGGGCAATGCGCTGGAACTGGTGGTAGAGACTATCGACGACGGTGCTGTCGGCGACCGGGAGGGTTACGCGCTGGCCACGCGTCCATCCGTTGCCGTCGCCGCGCTGCCAGGTGAAGCCCCGGATTTCCGAACTGAAACCGCCGGTGTATTCGACGGCATCGACGCGCGCTCCGGGCATCTTGCACAAGGTGCTGAAGTAGCGCCGGAGCTTTTTCTCCTGACTTCCACCGCGCGCTGCGGCTATCATGGTGCCTGCCGCAAGCAGGAGGAGCAGGCAAAGCAGTTTCTCTTTCATCTGAACGGGGGTATTTCTTTAAGGTCTTTCAATGGGGGCAAATGTAGCGATATTTGGGCACAACGGCTTCGGTATTATTTGGCTTATAAGATATTTTAATGCAATTTTGCGGCAAACCAGCCATTCATTCCCACAAATGACAAAGATTAAGTTGTTTGACCTCGTCATCTTGGTGCTCTCCGTCTATGTGCTGACGGCCTTGGCGCTTTCCCTGTTCATGGACTTCCCCAAAGAGGTGGAAATCCTCCTGGACTATATCGACAATGCCATCTGCGTTGTTTTTCTTTTCGATTTCATCCGCAACTTCCGGTCCGCGCCCAACAAATGGGAGTACATGAAATGGGGCTGGATTGACCTGATTTCTTCCATCCCTTCCCTCCCCTTCCTGCGCTGCGGCCGCACCGTGCGGCTCATCCGCCTGCTCCGCCTGTTGAGGGCCTTCAAGAGTCTGCTGAACATCTGCCGCTTTATCTTCAAGTCGAGGATTAAAGGGACCATGCTTTGCCTCAACCTCATCCTGGTACTGCTGGCCATCTTCTCGGCCATCACGATTCTGTTTGTGGAAAACGAGCCCGAGTCGAACATCAAGACCGCGGGCGACGCGATATGGTGGGTCTTCACCTCCATCACCACCGTGGGCTACGGCGACCTCTACCCTGTCACCCCCGAAGGCCGCTTCATCGGCATCCTGCTCATGCTCAGCGGCGTGGGCCTCTTCGGTGCCTACTCCGGCTGGATTGCCTCGTTTTTTATGATGGATGCCGCGAACGAAAAGAAGAAAGAGAAGGAGTGAGCCCCGGCTTCCTCCTTCTCTCTTTTGCGTATGTATAATCGAGTAGGAGGTAAACACTAATCATAGGGTGTTTATCTCCTATTTTCGTGTT
>CALZMA010000021.1 GCA_945788445.1 uncultured Bacteroidales bacterium
TCCCCGGGCTTGTCGATGAGAATGAGCGAGTCGCGGTAGAGCGCGGTCCGCTGGGTCCAGACTTCGCGCGGGTGGTTGAGCTTCGAGTAGTTGGCCAGCCAGCCGCAGAGCGTGCGCCACGTGCGGTAATAGTAGAGGCGCAGGTCGGGGTATTGCTCGTTGATGTAAGCCGGACTCACCTCGTGGAGTTCCTGCGAAGCCTCGGCATAGAGAGCCTGTATGGAGTAGATTTCAGCCTGTGCAATGTGGACGTAGGCATGGAGCACTTCGTCGTTGGCCTCATGGGCCATTTGCGCGATACAGTCCAAGTAAACCTGCGCCGAGTCCGTCTGGTAATGCGTATAGAGGCTCAGGATTTCCTTGTAGAGCGCAGTGCGGTTCTGTCCCTGCGCCGTGGCCGCCTGTCGCTTCAGTCGGCTGATTTGTTCGCTCCTCACTTGGTGAAATTCCGCCTTGCGGTCCAGAATGTCGTCGAGCGCTTCCAGCGACTGGAGCGTTTGGGCGTCGAAGTCGGTCTTTTGTCCCCAAAGCGGGCAGGTCAGGAGGGAGAATAGGAGGCAGAAGAAGATTTTCATAAGCATTAGATTGGGCTGAGGCTGAAGGCAAGGAGGCAGCCGGGCAGGGTAGGGAAGGAAACCGCAGGAAGGGAGGACCGCAGGCGGCTCGATGAGGCTTTCCATGCCTTTCGGGACTGGCTCATTGCGCGGCAAAGATAAATAAACTTTCAAAACGTTGTTAAATTTGTCTTTCTTTTTCTTCAATCCGTTTTATATTTTTCTTATTACGCGGAAATGCGTTTTCTATGAATATCAGTGGAAAACCATTCTAAAACGTTTATATTTCAGTTCACCAAACTTGCGCTCCGCTTTCGCCCACCGTAATTTTGCATCGAACTTTTTAAATCGCAACCCCCTGCCATGAAACAGACCCTTCTGTCTCTCCTCGTCCTCTTCAACTGCCTTTCTGTCTTTGCTGCATCCCGCCGCGGCGAAGTCCAGGTACAGCCCGCCTTCTGGTGGAGCGGCATGGAAGAGCAGACCCTGCAAATCATGCTTCACGGCCCGGGTGTAGGACAGAGCGAAGTGAACGTTGCTGCCCCCGGCATTGCCATCGACAGCATCCACCGTCCCGCCAACACAAACTACCTCTTTATATACCTCAACCTCCGCGGCGCTGCCCCACAGAAGTTCGACATCGAACTGCGGCAGGGACGCCGCGTGCAGCGCGTGGCCTATGAGCTCCGCCAGCGCGACCACAGCGTGAAAGCCCAGGGCTTTGACGCGTCCGACGTGCTCTACCTCCTCATGCCCGACCGTTTCGTCAACGGCAACAAGGACAACGACGTGGTGAAGGGCCTCCGCGAGCAGACCTCCGGCCAAGAGCCCGATGCGCGCCACGGCGGCGACCTCGCGGGCATGACCCTGGCGCTCGACTACCTCGCTGACCTCGGCGTGACGGCCGTCTGGCCCACCCCCTTGCAGGTGAACGACATGCCGTCCCACTCCTACCATGGCTACGCCATCACCGATTATTACCAAATCGACCCCCGCTACGGCAGCAACGAGGACTACTGCAACTTCGTCCGCGCCGCCCACGAAAAGGGCATCAAAGTGGTGCAGGACATGGTGTTCAACCACTGCGGCTCCGAGAACTTCCTCTTCCGCGACCTGCCCGACTCCACCTGGTTCAACAACCGCAGCGTCTACAAGCAGACAGCCTACCGCATTGCCGCCGTGGGCGACAGCCACGCCGTTGAGGCCGATGCCGACAATGCCCAGAACGGTTGGTTTGTCTCGGTCATGCCCGACCTGAACCAGCGCAACCCCCACGTGCTCCGCTATCTCATCCAGAACTCCCTGTGGTGGATTGAATATGCCGGCATCGACGGCATCCGCCAGGACACATACCCCTACGCCGACCGCCGCGCCATGGCCCAGTGGAACGAGGCCGTACTACGCGAGTACCCCCGCTTCAACATCGTCGGCGAAACGTGGATCAACCACAACGTGGGCGTGAGCTTCTGGCAGAAGAACTCCCCCGTGGCCCCCGCGGACAACAACTCGCAGCTCCCCACCGTGATGGACTTCCCCCTCATGGGCCTGCTCAACAGTTGTCTCGACGAGCCCACCAACGATTGGGACAAGGGCCTGGCCCGAATCTACGAATACCTCAGCCAGGACATCGTCTACGCCGACCCCTCCCGCCTGCTGACCTTCCTCAGCAACCACGACACCGACCGCTTCGCCCGCAACGAGGCGCAGGCCAACCAGCCCCACCGCTACCGCCAGGCGCTCACCCTGCTCCTCACGCTCCGCGGCATCCCGCAGCTCTACTACGGCGACGAACTCGCCATGGCGGGCAACAAGTCGAAGGGTGACGGTGCCCTCCGCATGAATTTCCCCGGCGGGTTTGAGGGCGACAAGGTGAATGCCCTCACGGGCGAGAACCTCCCGCCGCTCATGCGCGAGACACACGACTTCACGCGCCGCCTCCTCCGCTGGCGCAAGGGCAACGAGGTCATCGCCCGCGGCACATTGCGCCACTTCGCCATCAACCAGGGCGTTTACGTCTACGCACGGCAGCTCGGCGGCCGCACCGTCACCGTCATCCTGAACGGCAACGACCGCCCCGAATGCCTCCAGCTCGGCCGCTACGCCGAAGTGCTCCCCGCCGCGGAAGCCACCGACGTGCTCACAGGCCGCCGCATCGACCTCTCGCAGGATTGCCTCCAGCTGGGCGTGCGCGAGACCCTCGTGCTGGAATTCTGAGAAAAACAATAGAGTTTATCTGTTCGCATTACGCAACGGGTTCAAAAAGATTGGATAGGCTGTTCTGTTTGGTACTTTCAGAACAGTATAGTGTTTTAGGTAACAATACATTAGTTGTTGGGTCAGGCACTTCTTCGGGAGAAGAGGTGCCTGCGCTTTTTCTCCCCGCGCATCGCCGGGCCGTGATGAGGCCGCCAAAACCATCTCCCGAAGCCCCGAAACTGCCTTCCCTATACGCTTTTTGGCCCCCGCAAAAACCTTTCAACCCTTCAGCCTGTACAGGAAAGCCCTTGGAAATCATAGCGAAATAGGCTGAAGGGTTTGAAATCCAAACCCTTCAGCAAGGTTCAGCGATGCGGCCCCGCCAGTCCCTGCTTCTGTCGCGCCAAATCCGCCAACTGAAAATCCGGTCGCAGGCTTCGGTCTTTCCATCGGCGGACTTGTGCCGCCGCCTGCACGGCTGAACCGTGCTGAAGGGTTGGAAAATCAAACCCTTCAGCCCTTTTTACTATGAAAACCAAGAGAAAACAACAGTCGGCTGAAGGGTTGAAACATTTTTTCGGGGGTACAAAAACCGTATAGATACGCGCGCGCGAGGCATCGTAGTCCGGCGGAAAAGAGGGTAGGGGAGGGCCGCAAGCCCGTGGGGCGTTCAGCACGGGCGGCAAGGGGCACATGGTCCGGCTTCCCGCTCGTGTTTCGCAAACTAAGCCGCCGGTTTGTTGGGCGGAGTGAGCAAAGCCTGCCGATAAAGGGCACGAAAACGCCCCTTTGGACGTGAAAAAAGCCCGCTTCGATGGTTAAAAAACCTTCCTAACCATTTATATTTTTTGAGGGGAGCAGAGATGCAAAACCCTTGTGTATCAGCAAAAAAGCCATTCTAAAGGCCCCGAAAAGTTTATATTTTTTATTTAAGCCGTTGTACCCGCCTTTTGCACGTAGTACTTTTGCAACATCGACTTGGCAACCAAGCCAAGAAACAACCTTACGCACCGATAAATCTATTCACCCAAAATACCAAACAAACGCTACGTCATGAAGAAAGCGCTGATAGCCCTCTCGTTCCTCTGCCTCACGTTCACCGCGATGGGGCAGACACTCATGTCCCCCAACGGGCAGCTCAAGATGGAGTTTTCGCTCGACGGACAGGGACGCCCCACCTACACCCTGCAATACAAGGGCAAGGACATCGTGAAGCCCTCCCACCTCGGCCTCGAGCTGAAGCAGGAAGACCCCAACAAGGCACAGGACTTCGAGTTCAAGACCCGCGCCGACGCCTCCAAGCTCGCACAGAAAGCCAACCTCACCTCGGGCTTCACCCAGACCGACACCCAGACCGCCACTTTCGACGAAACCTGGAAACCCGTGTGGGGCGAGGAAAGCGCCATCCGCAACCACTACAACGAACTCTGCGTGACACTCACCCAGCCCGCCAACGACCGCTTCATCAAGATCCGCTTCCGCCTCTTCGACGACGGCCTCGGCTTCCGCTATGAATTTCCCGAGCAGCCCAACCTCACCTATTTTACTGTAAAGGAAGAGCGCACCCAGTTCGCCATGGCCGGCGACCACACCGCCTGGTGGCTCCCCGGCGACTACGACACCCAGGAGTACGAAACCGTCACCTCCAAGCTCAGCGAAATCCGCGGCAAGATGAAGGAGGCCGTGACGCAAAACTCCTCGCAGACCCCCATCTGGGAAGCCGGCGTGCAGACGGCCCTCATGATGCGCAGCGACGACGGACTCTACATCAACCTCCACGAGGCCGCCTGCGTGGACTATTCCACCATGCACCTCAACTACGACGAGAAGACCATGACCTTCGAGAGCTGGCTCACCCCCGACGCCCGCGGTGACAAGGGCTACCTCCAGGCTCCCTGCGTCAGCCCCTGGCGTACCGTCATCGTCAGCGACAAGGCCACGGACATCCTTGCCTCCCGCATCACCCTCAACCTCAACGAGCCCTGCAAAATCAAGGATACCTCCTGGATTAAGCCCACGAAGTACATCGGCGTTTGGTGGGACATGATCACCAACAAGGGCACCTGGAGCTACACCAACGACTTCTCCACCGTGAAGCTCGGCGAAACCGACTACGCCCACGCCAAGCCCAACGGCACCCACTCCGCCAACACCGAGAACGTGAAGCGCTACATCGACTTCGCCGCCGAACACGGCTTCGATGCCGTCCTCGTCGAGGGCTGGAACGTCGGCTGGGAAGACTGGTTCGGCCACGAGAAGGACTACGTGTTTGACTTCGTCACCCCCTATCCCGACTTCAACGTCGAAGAAATCCACCGCTATGCAGCCTCCAAGGGCGTGAAGATGATGATGCACCACGAAACCTCCGGTTCCGCCCGCAACTATGAGCGCCACCTCGACCAGGCCTACCAGTTCATGGTCGACAACGGCTATCCCTCCGTGAAGAGCGGCTATGTGGGCAACATCGTGCCCCGCGGCGAGCACCACTACGGCCAGTGGATGAACAACCACTACCTCTATTGCGTGCAGAAGGCAGCCGACTACAAGATTATGGTGAATGCCCACGAGGCAACCCGCCCCACCGGCCTCTGCCGCACCTGGCCCAACCTCATCGGCAACGAAAGCGCCCGCGGTACGGAGTATGAAAGCTTCGGCGGCAACGCTGTGGACCACACCACCATCCTTCCCTTCACCCGCCTCATCGGAGGCCCGATGGACTACACCCCCGGCATCTTCGAAACCGACTGCTCCAAGATGAACCCCGGCAACAACAGCCGCGTGCGCACTACCATTGCCCGCCAGCTCGCCCTCTACGTCACGATGTACAGCCCGCTGCAGATGGCAGCCGACGTGCCCGAACACTACAAGGAGCACCTCGATGCCTTCCAGTTCATCAAGGACGTGGCCATCGACTGGGACAAGAGCGTCTACCTCGAGGCTGAGCCCGGCGACTTCATCACCATTGCCCGCAAGGCCAAGGGCAGCGAAAAGTGGTTCGTGGGCTGCACCGCCGACGAGAACGGCCACGACGCCACCCTGAAGCTCGACTTCCTCAACCCCGGACAGAAGTACAAGGCCACCATCTACGCCGATGCCAAGGACGCCTCGTGGGACAAGAACCCCAAGGCATACACCATCACCGAGAAGACCGTGACCGCCAAGACCACCCTCAAGCTCCGCGCGGCCAGCGGCGGCGGCTTCGCCATCAGCCTCGTGCCGCTCCAGTAGCCGACCGCTGGAAGGCCGGACAGCCCCCGGGGGCTGTTTGTATGGGGACACTTCCCCATACAAAGCTCCTCTATTCCCCTTTCCCCAGATAGAATTTTTAACCTTTGTTTCCCCTCTTCGGCAGCGCCGCAGCCGTCCAAAGGCCGCGGCTGCCGGGGGCGGAAGCGTTTTAAATAGCAGTTCTAATAGCATGAACAAAAAGTCTTTTAACTCCAAGTTCCTGTCGCTCGTTATGGCAGGCGCTTGCATGTCGCTCACCGCTGCGGCCCAGAGCATCACGGTGAAGGGACATGTGCAGGACACGCAGGGCGAACCCGTGGTCTTTGCAACCGTCACCGTGCCGGGCACGAAGACAACTACCCAGACCGATGCCGACGGTAACTTCCGCATCAACGTGGCCGCCGGCTCCAACATCCGCGTGGCCTACATCGGCTACAAAACCGCCGTGGTGAAGGCCAACGGCACGCTCGTCGTGACCCTCGAAGACAACTCCACGCTCAACGAAGCCGTTGTAGTGGGCTATGCCAAAGTGAAGAAAACCGATGCCACCGGTTCTGTCACCGCCATCAAGCCCGACGACATGACCAAGGGTATCACTACCAACGCCCAGGACATGCTCGTGGGTAAAGTGGCCGGTGTAGACGTCGCCACCGCGGGCGGTACCCCCGGTGCCGGTGCCAGCATCCGCATCCGCGGCGGTTCGTCGCTCAATGCCAGCAACGAGCCCCTCATCGTCATCGACGGTCTCGCCATGGACAACGAAGGCGTGAAGGGCCTCTCCAACCCCCTCGCCATGGTCAACCCCGAGGACATCGCCAGCTTCACCGTGCTCAAGGACGCTTCCGCCACCGCCATCTACGGTTCGCGCGCATCCAACGGTGTCATCATCATTACCACCAAGAAAGGCCGCAAGAACAGCCGTCCGCAGGTTTCCTACAACGGTAGCGTGAGCTTCGGTACGAAAGCCAAGACCTACGACGTGCTCTCGGGCGACCAATACCGCGCTTACGTCCAGGAACACTTCGGCGAGGCCGCCACGCTCCCCTTGGGCACGGCCAACACCGACTGGCAGGACCAGATTTACCAGACAGCCGTCAGTCACGACCACAACATCTCCATCAACGGCGGCCTCGGCTGGCTTCCTTACCGCCTCAGCTTCGGCTACACCAATGAAGAAGGTATCATCAAGACCTCCAGCTTCGAGCGCTACACCGTGGCCGTCAACCTGGCTCCCTCCTTCCTCAACGACCACCTGAACGTGAACCTCAACGCGAAGTACATGTCGGCCAAGAACCGCTACGCCGACGGCGGTGCCATCGGTGCGGCCCTCAGCATGGACCCCACCCAGCCCGTCTACTTCGACCCCGCCGACCCCGACGCAGCCTACACGGGCGGCTACTACCAGCACATGCAGGACGCCACCTTCAGCAACCCCGCCTGGACACGCCAGCCCAACACGAAGAACACCGCCAACCCCTTGGCCATGCTCGAGCTGAAGAACGACCACGCCAAGAGCGAAGCCTTCATCGGTAACCTCGAGCTCGACTACAAGCTCCACGGCTTCGAGGACCTCCACATCCATGCCAACCTCGGCGGCGACTATTCGCAGGGCAACCAGTGGACCGAGATTTCGCCCCTCTCCGCCTCGAACCACTACTACGGCAGCAACTGGCGCGACGCGAAGTACAAGTACAACCTCCAGGGCAACATCTACGCCCAGTACCAGCACCTCTTCGGCTACCACAACGTCGACATCATGGCCGGTACGGAAGCACAGCACTTCCACCACAACGGCTTCGGCGAAGGCGGCGGCTGGGACGACTACCTCAAGGTAGACAAGGACTACCAGGGCCGCGCCACCACGGCCTACGCCTCGCGCAACTCCCTCCTCTCCTACTTCGGCCGCGTGAACTACATCTACAACGACCGCTACCTCGCCACCTTCACCATGCGTTGGGACGGTTCCTCGCGCTTCGCCGACGGCAACCGCTGGGGTACCTTCCCCTCCGTAGCCTTGGGCTGGAAGGTGAAGAACGAAAAGTTCCTCCGTTCCGCAGAGTGGCTCTCCGACCTCAAGCTCCGCCTCGGCTGGGGTATCACCGGCCAGCAGAACATCGGCCAGGACTTCTACTACATGCCGCTCTACAACGTGGGTGACGACTATGCCCAGTACCCCATCGGCAACGACTACATGCACACCCTGCGCCCCAATGCCTTCAACAAGGACCTGACTTGGGAAAAGACCACCACGTGGAACGCCGGCCTCGACTTCGCATTCCTCAACAACCGCATCGACGGTTCGGTCGACTACTACTACCGCGAGACCAAGGACCTCATCTCCGTCGTAGACGTGGAAGCCGGTACGAACTTCAACAACCAGATCTGGAAGAACATCGGCAAGCTGCGCAACTACGGTCTTGAGTTCACCCTCAACGCCCGCCCCATCCAGACCCGCGACTTCACCTGGCAGGTAACCTACAACTTCATGTGGAACCGCAACAAGATTACCGAGCTCTACGGCGATGCCGGCTACGTGGCTACGGGCATCTCCCCCTCCAAGCTCCCCGGCGGCGGTACCGTACAGGTGAACAAGGTGGGCTATCCCGCCAACTCCTTCTACGTTTACCAGCAGGTTTACGACGAGAACGGCAAGCCCATCGAAAACATGTTTGTGGACCGCAACGGCAACGGCTACATCGATGACGACGACCGCTACATCTACAAGAACCCCGCGGCCGACGTGCTCATGGGCTTCACCTCGAAGTTCATCTACAAGAACTGGGACTTCAGCTTCACGCTCCGTGCAAGCCTCAACAACTACGTCTACTATGACTTCCTCAGCGACCGCGCCGACGTCAGCCTCGGCGGCATGACGGTCCAGAACGAGTGGACCAACCGCACCATGGAGCACCTCAACCTCGGCTGGAGCGGACAGGGCAACTACGCCATGAGCGACTACTTCGTGCGCAATGCCTCCTTCCTCCGCTGCGACAACATCACCCTCGGCTACAGCTTCCGCAACATCTTCAAGCGCGGCGGCTTCGACGGCATCACGGGCCGCGTCTATGCCCTCGTGCAGAACCCCTTCGTCATCACGAACTACGACGGCCTCGACCCCGAAATCAGCAACGCCGACTACAAGGGCGTAGACAAGAGCTTCTACCCGCGTCCCCGCACCTTCATGGTCGGCCTCAGCCTGAACTTCTAAGCCTTGCCCCCGCAGCAAACCATCCAATCCCTTTTCACAAAAGAAACATTCTGTTATGAAACTCAATTTGCTTAAATACATGGCGCCGGTGGCCCTCACTCTCGGGCTGGGCTTGGGAGCAGCATCCTGTGCCGACGACCTCAACCAATCGTCCATCGACCCGCAGACGCAGAGCGGCGTGGAGCAGGACGGCTACTACGCCAAGATCTACGGCCTCATGGTCCTCTCCGGCCAGAAGGGCGCGACCGACACCCCCGACATCTCCGACGACCCCGGCAAGAACCCCTTCTTCCGCCGCGTCTGGGAGCAGCAGGAATTCTCCACCGACGAGTGCCTCTGGGCCTGGCAGAACGACCCTGGCCAGTCCGAGTACCTCAACTTCAGCTGGGGCTCCACCCATCTCTTCACCCGCATGCTCTACAACCGTCTCGGCTACAACATCACCCAGTGCAACTTCTTCCTCGACCTCTACAAGGACAAGACCGACGAAGTGAGCCAGCAGCGCTGCGCCGAGGTGCGCTTCTTCCGCGCCATGTACTACCAGTACTTCCTCGACTTCTTCGGCAAGGCACCCTTCAAGGACACCTTCAACGAAGAGAAGCCTAAGGAAATGTTGGCCCCCGAGCTCTTCGCCTACATCGAGGGCGAATACAAGGACATCATCGATGCCCTCCCCGAAGCCGACCCCGCCGGCAAGCACTTCGGCCAGGTCAACAAGGTTGCCGCCTACATCATGCTCTCCCGCCTCTACCTCAACGCCCAGACCTACACCGGCGTGGCCAAGTGGGACGAGGCTGTTGAATGGTCCACGAAGGCCATCGAGAGCGGCTACGACCTGAGCCGCGCCACCTCTTCGGCTGGCTTCACGGGCTACCACCAGCTCTTCATGGGCGACAACGACCGCAACCCCGAGGCCATGAAGGAAATTGTCCTCCCCATCCGTCAGGACGGCAC
>CALZMA010000022.1 GCA_945788445.1 uncultured Bacteroidales bacterium
ACAGCCTCGTTCATGCCGCCGAAATTCTTGATGGAGTTGCCCCAGCTGAAGTATTCGTCCTCCAGGAGCAGGCGGAGCTCGTCGCTCTGGTCCATCAGTTCCTTGTAATACTTGAGGAGCGGGTTGCCCGCGATGACGATGGGCTCGTTCGTGCACTGGCAGCGCAGCGCCACCTCGGCTGCGGTGAGGTAGCGGCTCGTGCGGCCGGGGAAGCCCATAATCATGGTGTAGTCGCCCTCCTGCGGGCCCTTCAGCGAGATGGGCAGGTATTTCTTCACCTTGAGGGGAACGTTCGAGGGGCTGTAGGGCGCGGGGTCGCCGTTCTTGTCGGCGTAGATTCGGAACATGGCGAAGTCCGCATTCTGGCGCGGCCACATCCAGTTGTCCGTGTTGCCGCCGAACTGGCCGATGTTGTGCGGCGGATTGGCCACGAGGCGCACGTCGAGGAAGGTCTGTTCGTAGAACATGTAGAAGCGGTTGCCGCCGAAGAAGGTGGCAATGTGGGTCTCCACGCCCTTTTTCTTCTTCAGGTCACTCTTCTTGAAGAGCTTGTCGGCCAGGGGCTGCAGGAAGCCGCCGCTCTGCATCGTGTAGACGTCCGCGCCCTGCTTTTCGGCCTCGGCAATGACCTTGTCGGTGACATCCTCCACGCGGAGCACGAAGGTGAAGGTGAGGCTCTCGGGGGTGGGGAGTTCTTCAGAGAGGCTGCGGGCAAAATAGCCGTCCTTCATGTAGTCGTGGCCGATGCCGCTCATTTCATGGACATAGCTGAAGCCGCAGTGGTGGTTGGTCAGCACGAGACCGTTGGGGCTGACAATCTCGCCCGTGCAGCCGCCGCCGAAAATGCCGACGCACTCGCGCAGGCTCGGGGACGTTTCGCTGTAGAGCGCCTCGGGAGGGAGCTGGAGGCCGGCCTTGCGGAGCGAGTCCGCCAGGTGCTGCTCCTCCATCAACTTCAGGAACCACATGCCCTCGTCGGCACGGGCCCCTACTAACCCTGTGAACAGGGCAAAGCAAAGGATGAAAATCTTTTTCATAGAAAGGGAATTAGTGTTGCGCGGCAAATTTAAGCCAAACTCACCCGCGGACAAAAGAAAAGAAGGGCGGATTTGCAAAATCAAGGGATTGGCATTACTTTTGCAAAAGAAAGAAGGCCGGAACGAACCGGCTTTTCCAAAAACGTACGATATGCCACTGAACAGATACATCCGCTTTGACTGGGCCGCGAAGAAAATTCTCCGCGACAAGGAGAACTTCGCCATCCTCGAAGGCCTCCTCACCGTGTTGCTCGCTGAGCCCATCCATATCCTGGAGATTCTCGAAAGCGAGAGCAACCAGTATGACGCGGCCGACAAGTTCAACCGCGTGGACATCAAGGCGCGAAACAGCAAGGAGGAAATCATCATTGTGGAAATCCAGCTGACGCGCGAAATCTACTACCTCGAACGCATCCTCTACGGCGTTTCGAAAGCCATCACCGAACACATCAACCTGGGCGACAAATACGACCAGGTGAAGAAGGTCTACTCCATCAGCATCCTCTATTTCGACCTCGGCAAGGGCGAAGACTTCGTTTACCGCGGACGAACCGTGTTTGAGGGCCTCACGAAGCACGACACGCTCCAGATAACCGCCAAGGAACGCGACGTGATTCACATGAAGTCGCCCGACCAGGTGTTCCCCGAGTATTTCCTCCTCCGCGTGAACGCCTTTAATAAAATAGCGGAGAACCATCTCGAAGAATGGATCTGCTATCTCAAGACTGGAGAAATCAACGAGAACACCACCGCCCCAGGACTCCAGGAAGCCAAGCGTAAACTCGAATACCTCTCCATGAGCCGCAAGGAAAAAGCCGCCTACGACGAACACCTCAATGCACAGATGATCCAAAACGACGTGATTGCCGCCGCCATCATCGAAGGCCGAGCCGAAGGACTGGAGAAAGGATTGCAGAAAGGCCGGGCCGAAGGCTTGAAGCGCGGGCTCGCTGAAGGCATTGAGAAAGGCCGTGCCGAGGGCATTGAGAAAGGCCGTGCCGAGGGCATTGAGAAAGGCCGTGCCGAGGGCATCGAGAAAGGCCGTGCCGAGGGCATCGAGCAGGGGCTCGAAGAAGGTCGTGCCGAGGGCCGCGAAGAAGGCCGCGCCGAGGGTAGCCGCAAAAACGCGGTGGAAACGGCAGCCCGAATGAAGCAAGACAAGTTGCCCTTTGAGCTCATCTCGAAATACACCGGGCTGAGCGAGGAGGAAATCGAGGCGCTCTAAGAAGGCCGCCGACAGGCCTCCAAGCGGGCGTTCCCGAAAAGTTTAAGAGATTTTAGGGCCGATTTCTTGGACGGTAAAGAAAAACTCCTTACTTTCGCCGAAGAAATGAAATCATTACAAATTAGTTAAATGGAAGCCACGACGCCCCTCCGCAATCTCACCGACCACGGGGTGAAGCCCTCTGCACAGCGCCTGGCAGTGATGGAATACCTCATGGAGCACCTCACGCATCCCTCAGCCGACGAGATTTACTGCGCCCTCCACCCAGCGATGCCCACGCTCTCCAAGACCACGGTGTACAACACGCTCCGCCTGCTCACCGAGAAAGGGGCAGCCATCCAGCTCACCATCGACGAGCGCAACGTCTGCTTCGATGCCGACACCACGCCCCACGCCCACTTCCTCTGCACCCGCTGCGGCAAGGTCTACGACGTGCCCCTCCGAGAAACGAACCTCGAAAGGCAGGCCTGCATCCCCCCGGGGTTCCGCACAGAGCAGGAGGCTATCTACTATCGCGGCTGCTGCGCCCGCTGTGCCAGCCAAGGGCAGGCCGATTGTTGAGAGCCCGCGTCCTTCCATTCTCTCCGGTAGTAACATTACTTACATACATAACACTCTCTAAAACTCAAACATCATGAAAAAGAAATTTATCTGCACCGTTTGCGGTTACGTTCACGAAGGTGACGCTGCTCCCGAAAAATGCCCCATGTGCGGCGTGCCTGCTTCCAAGTTCAAGGAACTCGTAGACGAAGGCCTCTCTTTCGTAGCTGAACACGAAATCGGCGTAGCAAAGGGTTGCGACGAAGAAATGATAAAGGACCTCAACGCACACTTCAACGGCGAATGCACCGAGGTGGGTATGTATCTCGCCATGAGCCGCCAGGCCGACCGCGAGGGCTATCCCGAAGTGGCCGAAGCCTTCAAGCGCTACGCTTGGGAAGAGGCAGAACACGCTGCCAAGTTTGCCGAACTCCTCGGCGACTGCGTTTGGGACACCAAGACCAACCTCGAAAAGCGCATGAACGCTGAGAGCGGTGCTTGCGCCGACAAGACCCGTATCGCCAAGCGTGCCAAGGAACTCAACCTCGATGCCATCCACGACACCGTTCACGAAATGGCTCGCGACGAAGCTCGCCACGGCCGCGGCTTCGAAGGTCTCTACAACCGCTACTTCAAGAAGTAATTCTTCATTTTCAGAAAACCAACAAAGCGTGCTGCGCTGCCCCCGCACTTTGCCTTGGCGCACAGCACGCTTTTTATCGACATTCATCCCCAAACAAATCATTCTCCTATGGAACTCAAAGGCTCACAGACCGAAAAGAATCTCCAAATAGCCTTCGCAGGCGAAGCACAGGCCCACACGAAATATCAGTACTATTCCTCCAAGGCCAAGAAGGACGGCTACGTGCAGATGGCCAACATCTTCGCCGAAACCGCCAAGAACGAGAAGGAGCACGCCAAGCTCTGGTTCAAGTATCTCCACGGCGGCGCAGTGCCTGCTACCACGGTGAACCTCGCCGATGCAGCCGAGGGTGAAAACTACGAGTGGACCGACATGTACGCCACCTTCGCCAAGGTTGCCCACGAAGAAGGCTTCGAGGAAATCGCCACGAAGTTCGAGATGGTAGCTGCCATCGAGAAGAACCACGAAGAGCGCTACCGCAAGCTCCTCAAGAACATTGAGGACAGCGTGGTATTCTCCCGCGAAGGCGACTGTGTATGGCAGTGCTCCAACTGCGGCCACATCGTGGTCGGCAAGAAGGCTCCTGAACTCTGCCCCGTTTGCGCTCATCCGCAGAGCTACTTCGAACTCCACGCTGAAAACTACTAAGCTGAAGCGCGCCGTTCGAGCCTCGCAGACACGATAATTTGAAGAGCTCTGCCCCGCCTCTCAGAGTCGGGCGGCACCTCTTCAAATTATCGTTTTCTTTTATACACCACACCACAGACATCTCCCGCTCCATGCTCAAAGAAAGACTACGCTACTGGAAGCAACACTGGAAGATGCGCGAAGGTAGCCACAGCGGCGGCCTTGACATTTTCCGCTATATTGGTCCCGGCCTCCTCGTGACCGTCGGCTTCATCGACCCCGGCAACTGGGCCTCCAACTTTGCCGCTGGCTCCACCTTCGGCTACAGCCTCCTTTGGGTCGTCACCCTTTCGACCCTCATGCTCATCGTGCTCCAGCACAACGTGGCTCACCTCGGCATCGTCACCGGCCAGTGCCTCTCCGAAGCCACCACGCGCCACCTTCCCCGCTGGCAGAGTCGCCCCGTGTTGTGGAGCGCCATGGCCGCCTCGGTCTCTACCTCCTTGGCCGAAATACTCGGTGCCGCCATTGCCCTGCAGATGCTTTTCGGCCTGCCCCTGCTCCTCGGCGCGGGGCTCACTACGCTGGTCTGCATCCTTCTCCTTTTCACCAATTCCTACAGCCGCGTGGAGAAAGGCATCATCGCCTTCGTCTCCCTCATCGGCTTCTCCTTCCTCTACGAGCTCACCCTCACCGATACCGACTGGGCGAAGGCCGCTGCGGGCGCCATTGTCCCCTCCCTGCCCGAGGGCAGCATGCTCGTGGTGATGAGCGTGCTCGGAGCCGTCGTCATGCCCCACAACCTCTTCCTCCATTCCGAAGTCATCCAGAGCCGGCAGGTCAATCTCCAGGGCGAGAAGTCGATAGAGCACGCCTTGAAGTATGAGTTCTACGACACCCTCCTCGCCATGACCATTGGCTGGGCCATCAATTCCGCCATGATAGTCCTCGCCGCCGACACCTTCTTTGCCAGCGGCCGCGTGGTGGAAGAACTTCCCGAAGCAGGCAGCCTCCTTGCGCCCCTCTTGGGCGGTGCTGCCTCCATTGTCTTCGCTGTGGCCCTCCTTCTGGCCGGCGTATCCAGCACCGTCACCAGCGGCATGGCGGCCGGTTCCATCTTTGCCGGCATCTACGACGAACCCTACGACGTACGCGACGTCCACTCCCGCGCCGGCATCCTCATCTCCTTCCTTGGGGCCTTTTTCCTCCTCTTCTTCATCGGCGATGCCTTCAAGGGGCTTATCGTGTCGCAGGCCGTCCTCAGCCTCCAGCTCCCCCTCACAATGTTCACCCAAGTGCGCCTCACCTCCAGCCGCCGCATCATGGGCGACCACGTAAACAGCCGTTTCACCACGCTGCTGCTCTACGGTCTGGCCACCCTCGTCACCCTCCTCAACCTTTATCTCCTTTACGGACTCTTCTTCTGATGGGAGCAGTACATAAAGAAAAACAATACCCGCCAAGGCTGGGCCGTTGAGGTCGCCTTGGCGGGTATGTACTTTCCGTATGCACGGGGCAGGGCTGCTGCGTTTATGCCTTTTCGGGGATGCGTTCGAGAATCTTCTTCACGAAGTCCCAATACTTGCCCACGCTGGGGATGAAGCAGCGCTCGTTGGGCGTATGGGGCGAGCGGAGCGTGGGGCCGAAGCTGACGAGGTCCATGTGCGGACGCAGGGCACCGATGACGCCGCACTCCAAGCCGGCGTGGATGACCTGTACGCGGTTTTCGGTGTGGAAGAGTTCGCGGTAGATTTCCTTCATCACTTCCACGATTTCGCTCTGCGGGTTGGGCTGCCAGGCGGGGTATTCGCCGCTCAGCTCCACCTTCATGCCCGCCATGGCGAAGGCGCTTTCGAGCGTTTCGGCGCAGCATTCGCGCATGCTGTCGCGAGAGGAGCGGATGAGGATGAGGAACTCAGCCTTGCCGCCGCCGATTTCCACGATGGCGAGGTTGGACGACGTTTCGACGATGCTGGGCACTTCGGGAATGAATCGCATCACGCCGTTGTGGGCAGCGCAGAGGGCATTGACGAGGTTGTCCTGGATTTCGGCCGGCACGATGGCTGCGGGCAGGGCCACGGCTTCGCAATCGAGGGCGAGTCCCTTTTCAATCGCGCCAAATTCGCCCTGGAGCGTTTCGCGCCATTCGGCCACGGCCTCTTCGAGTGCTTCCACGTTTTCCTTCGGGAGCGTCAGCACCACTTCTGCCTCTCGGGGGATGGCGTTGCGCATGTTGCCGCCGTGCCAGGAGGCGAGGCAGGCTTCGAAGTTGGCGATGGCGTCCTGCACGATGCGTGCCATGGCCTTGTTGGCGTTGCATCGGCCCTCGTTGATTTCGAGGCCCGAGTGGCCGCCGAGGAGTCCGTGGAGGTAGAGTTTTACGGCCGCGTCGGCGGGGTCGGCAGCCTCCTCCTTGTATTCGAGCGTGGCGTTCATGTTCACGCCGCCTGCCGAGCCGATAATCATTTCGCCTTCCGTTTCGTCGTCGAGGTTCAGGAGAATTTCGCCTTCGATGACATCGGCCTTCATGTTGTTCACGCCGTACATCGTAGTCTCCTCGTCGGCCGTGATGAAGCCCTCGATGGGACCATGCTTCAGCGAGTCGTCCTCCATGATGGCCATGATGGTAGCCACGGCCATGCCGTCGTCGGCACCGAGCGTGGTGCCCTTGGCGCGCACCCATTCACCGTCGATGTAGGTCTGGATGGGGTCAGTTTCAAAGTTGTGGTTGCTGTCAGCGGCCTTCTGCGGCACCATGTCCATGTGGCCCTGGAGCGTCACACACTTGCGGTTCTCCATGCCCGGCGTGGCTGCCTTGCGCATAATGATGTTTCCGGCCTCGTCCTGGAAGGCCTCGACACCCTTCTGCTTGGCCCAGTCGAGGAGGAAGCGCTGTACCTTTTCGAGGTGTCCCGAGGGGCGCGGCACTTGCGTGAGAAGGTCAAAGTTTTTCCAGATTTCCTGCGGATGCAGGTTAGCAATTTCGCTCATGTTTGTAAAGTATTAGGAGTTAAAGTATAAAGAATCAATGCTTCCCGCCGTTCTGTACCTTCGGGCGCAGGTTGAGGCGGAGCCAGCCGAAGCCGCCGAGTACGACCACCAGGGCCGTTTGAATCGTGTGTACGGCAAGGGCGAAGAGAATGGCCTTCGGTTCGGCCACGCCGTAGAGCACGAGCATCGTTTTCACGGCAAAATGCCAGGGACCCGCCCCGTTGGGTGTCGGGACCAGTACGGCAAACGTGCCCACGCAGAAAATGAGGAACGCCGCGCCGAGGGGGAGCGTGGCCGTGAAGTCGAAGCAGAAGAAAGCTATGTAGAAGTGGAGGAAATAGCCCACCCAAATCATCAGGCTGTAGAGGAGGTAGAGCGGGAGGTTCTCCACGCGGCGCAGCGAGAGGATGCCCTGCCAGACTTCCTGGAGCAAGTCCTTTCCCTTGCGGAAGAGGGCGTAGCGGCGCATGAGGATGCCCGCCGTGCAGGCGATGGCGAGGAGACAAACGAAGGTCACGAGGTAGCCCGTGCCCGTGAAGCGCGCGAGGATGTCGTCCAGGTCCGTGCCCGTCTCGCTCAGGAAGCGCAGGAACATGGGAAGCTGGAGCAGGAAGGCAAGTCCGGTGAAGAGGAGCATGAGTGTAGAGTCGACCAGTCGCTCCGTCACCACCGTGCCCAGTGCGCGGGTAAAGCTCACGCCGTCGGCCTTCTTCAGCGTGCCGCAGCGCGTCACCTCGCCCACACGGGGCACCACGAGACTCGCGGCGTAGGACAGGAAAATCGCGTCCTCGCAGGTGCCTCGCCGCGGGTGTTCGCCGAGCGGTTCGAGCGACATTTTCCATCGCCACGCGCGTGCCAGCTGGGGCACGATGCCGAAAAGCAGCGAGAGCGCCATCCATCCCCACTGCAGCTCATGCCGCACGCAAGAGAAGAAGGAGGCCCAATCCGTTCCGCGGTACATCCACCAGAGGATGGCCAAGCCCAGCGCGAAGGGCGCGAGAACTTGAATAAGGAGTTTTAAAAAATGCTTCATTCAAAACATTTGTTTACTTTTGCAGCGCTTCGGTAGTCCAAACCTACCGCCAAGCGAAAGCAAAATTAAGCATTCTCCTTTATATGAAGTCTGTACGCCCCAAAAAATTTCTTGGACAACACTTTCTCACCCATCTCCCCACGGCCCAAGCCATCGCCGATACGGTCGATGCCTGTCCGGGGTTGCCCGTGCTCGAAGTGGGGCCGGGAATGGGCGTGATGACGCAGTTCCTCCTCCAGAAGGACCGCCCCCTCAAGGTGGTGGAAATCGACTTTGAGAGCGTGTCGTACCTGCGCCGCGAGTATCCCCAGCTCGAGGAGCACATCATCGAGGACGACTTCCTCAAGATGCACCTGGAGCGGACGTTCGGCGGCCAACCCTTCGTGCTCACGGGCAACTATCCCTACAACATCAGCAGCCAGATATTCTTCAAGATGCTGGACTACCGCGACCTCATCCCCTGCTGCACGGGCATGATTCAGAAGGAGGTGGCCGAACGCCTCGCGGCCCAGCCCGGTTGCAAAGCCTATGGCATCCTCACGGTACTGGTGCAGCTCTACTACCATGTCGACTATCTCTTCACCGTCGAGCCCGATGTGTTCAACCCGCCGCCCAAGGTGCGCAGCGCCGTGGTACGGCTCACGCGCAACAGCGTCACGCATCCCGGCTGCAACGAGGCCCTGCTGCGCCGCGTGGTGAAAACGACCTTCAACCAGCGCCGCAAGATGATGCGCGGCTCCATCAAGCCTCTTCTCGCGCAGCTCGACATGGAGCGCGAGGCCGCGCCCGACCACACGGACTTCCTGGCGCAGCCGCTCCTCACCCGCCGTCCCGAACAGCTCTCGGTCCAGGACTTCATAGACCTTACCAACCGCGTCGAGGCGCACTATGCCGGCTGACGCAAGCACAATAGAACGGGCCAAACTCCGTTATTCTAACAGAAAGGTCCCGTTGCCTAAAACCTACAATCATTCCTGAAAATATGAAAACTTATCTCGTCACCGGTGCTGCTGGCTTTATCGGTGCCAACTACCTGAAGTATGTGTTGAAAAAGTACGACGATGTGCGCATCGTGGTGCTCGACCTCCTGACTTACGCCGGTTACCTCGGCACCATCGCCGACGACATCGACAACGAGCGCTGCTTCTTTGTGAAAGGCGACATCTGCGACCGCCAGCTGGTCGACAAGCTCTTCGCCGAGTACCGCTTCGACGTGGTGGTGAACTTCGCCGCCGAGAGCCACGTGGACCGCAGCATCGAGAACCCCCAGCTCTTCCTCAACACGAACATCCTCGGCACGCAGAACCTCCTCGACGCCGCCCGTGCGGCGTGGGTGACGGGCCGCGACGAGCAGGGCTATCCCACTTGGCGTTCCGGCGTGCGTTTCCACCAGGTTTCGACCGACGAAGTCTACGGCTCGCTCGGTGCAGAAGGCTATTTTACGGAGCAAACGCCGCTCTGTCCCCACAGCCCCTACAGTGCCTCGAAGACCTCGGCCGACCATTTCGTCTGTGCCTACCACGACACCTTCCACATGCCCGTGAGCATCACCCGCTGCT
>CALZMA010000023.1 GCA_945788445.1 uncultured Bacteroidales bacterium
ATGAAGGCCGGGTCAGAAGGGCTTCACGTCCTCTCCGAGAATGTCGCTCACGAGGAGGTTGGCCAGTCGGCTCGTGCCGATGCGGAAGAGGCCCTGTGCGATGAAATCCTCGCCGAGGAGTTCGCGCACCACGGTGTAGAACTGCACCGCTTCGTCCACCGTCTTGATGCCGCCTGCGGCCTTGAAGCCCACTTGGCGGCCGCTTTCGGCCTGGTACTCGCGGATGGCCTGGCACATCACGAAGGCTGCCTCCAAGGTGGCGGCGGGTTCAATCTTGCCCGTGGAGGTCTTGATGAAATCCGCCCCGGCATACATGGCCAGCAGGGAGGCTTTCTTGATGTTCTCGGCCGTCTGGAGCGCACCCGTTTCGAGGATGACCTTCAGCGGGCGTTCCGAGGCGGCCGCCTTGATTTCTTCGATTTCCACGGCACAGGTTTCGTAGTCGCCGCTGAGGAAAGCGCCCACGTTGAGCACGCAGTCGATTTCCGTGGCCCCGTCGTGTACCGCGAGGGCCGTTTCCACCGTCTTCACCTCGAGGAAAGTCTGCGAAGAGGGAAATCCGCCCGCCACGCAGGCCACTTCCACGCCGTCGGCCTCGAGCGATTCGCTCACGATGCGGGCAAAGTTGGGGTAGACGCAGATGGTGGCCAAGTGGGGCAGGTCGGGGTGCGCGTCGGCGAAGCGGTTCACGCGCTCCGTGAAGGCCAGGACGCTCTCTTGCGAGTCCGTCACCTTCAGCGTGGTGAGTTCGACCGTGCCCAGCAGGGCGCGTTTCACCTCGGGCGTGTTGTAGTCCGCGGCACGTTCGTCCACGAGGCGGTGAACGGCGTCGCTCACTTTCGCGTCGTCGAGGTGGAGTTCGTATTTGGCAAACATCTGTTCGTAGATGCTCTTCTGGCTGTCCAGTTCGTCGTGTTCGTGGTGGCAGCTGCAGTGGTGTTCAGTCATTGTAGGGGAAAGGTTTTTAGTGTGATAGTTTCGGGTTGTTGAGGTGGCGCGTGGCGTCGCGCTTCGTTTTCTTTTCGAGGCTCCGGCGGAAGGCTTCGCTGAGGTCCGTGCCCGTCTGGTTGGCGAGGCAGAGGAGCACCCAGAGCACGTCGGCCATCTCCTCGGAAGGGTCGGTGTTTTCGCCCGCCTTGAACGACTGGTCGCCGTATTTGCGGCTCATCACGCGGGCCAGTTCGCCCACCTCTTCCGTGAGGCAGGCCATGTTGGTGAGCTCGCTGAAGTAGCGCACGCCGTAGGTCTTGATCCAGTCATCCACGAGGCGCTGGGCCTCTGCGAGGGTGGGCGAGAAGGCTTGTTTTTCTTCCATGACAAAAGGGATTTTGGGGAATGCAGGCGCGTGGGCTTACTCCTTGTTCTTCGTGTCCATACAGATGGTGACGGGGCCGTCGTTGAGCAATTCCACCTGCATGTCCGCGCCGAACTCGCCCGTGCCTACGGGTTGGAGGAGGAGGCCCGAAAGCGTCTGCGTGAAGTATTCGTAGAGCGGGATGGCGATGTCGTGGCCTGCCGCGCGGATGTAGGAGGGGCGGTTGCCCTTCTTGTACGATGCCATGAGCGTGAATTGGCTCACTACGAGGGCTTCTCCGCCCACATCGGTGAGGCTGCGGTTCATCACCCCGTCGGCATCGTCGAAGACGCGCAGGGCGGCAATTTTGCGGCACAGCCAGTCGGCATCTTCGCGCGTGTCGGCGGCTTCGATGCCGAGAAGAATAAGGAAGCCCGGCCCGATGGCCGACTTCACCTGTCCGCCGATGCTCACCGAGGCGTGGCGGACGCGTTGGATTACTGCTCTCATTTGCGGGCAAAAGTACAATTTATTCCGTTGCAGGGTGGAGCGCGCCGAACAATTTTTCTCCCCTCGCCGGGCCGAGGAGTTGTTGCAATTCGGCCTGCGAGGCACTCTTCAGCCGCTTCACGCTCTTGAATTCTTTCAGCAACAGGGCCTTCGTGGCGGGGCCCACGCCGGGCAGCGCGTCGAGTTCGGAGGCCGTCTGGCGCTTCGAGCGCTTGTCGCGGTGGAACTGGATGGCGAAGCGGTGAACCTCGTCCTGCATGGCCGTGAGGGTGCGGAACAGTTGGCTGTCCGGGGCGAGGCCCACGCTCTGCGGCGGGAAGCCGAAGAGGAGTTCGCGGGTGCGGTGGCGGTCGTCTTTCGCGAGGCCCGCGATGGGGATTTGCAGGCCCAGCTCGTCCTCCACCACGGCGCGGATGACCTCCATCTGGCCGCGGCCGCCGTCGGCGATGATGAGGTCCGGGAGCGGCTGTCCCTCCTCCTGCAGGCGCGCATAGCGGCGCCCTACCACCTCGCGCATGGAGGCGTAGTCGTCCGGGCCGACCACGGTGCGGATGTTGTATTTCCGGTAATCCTTCTTGCACGGCTTGAGTTTTTCGAATACCACGCAAGCCGCCACAGCGTCGGTTCCGCTGATGTTGGAGTTGTCGAAAAGCTCGATGCGCAGGGGCAGGCGGGGCAGGCCCAGGTCCTGCTGTATTTCCTTCATGAGGCGCGTTTGCTTCTGCTCGGGATTGAGCTTTTCGGCCTGTTTGAGGCGGTCGAAACGGTACTGTTTCACGTTCAGGCGGGAGAGTTCGAGGAGTTTCTTCTTGTCCCCCTTCTGCGGGATGACCTGCACGGCCATTTCTTCGGGGATGTCGACCTCGAAAGGCACCACGATTTCCTTCGAACGGCTGCCGTAGCGCTCCCGCATCTCGATGATGCCGAGCGTGAGCAGTTCGCGGTCCGTTTCCTCCAGCTTCTTCTTGTACTCGAAGGTGAAGGCCTGGTTGATGCAGCCGTTTGTCACGTGGAGATAGTTGATGTAGGCCACCTTCTCCTCGCTCTCGATGTGGAACACGTCGATGTTGTGGAGCACGGCCGAGACCACCTCGCTCTTCGCCTTGAAGCGCTCGATGAGTTCGTAGCGCTGCTTGATGGCCTGCGCCTCCTCGAAGCGCAGTTCGGCCGCCAAAGCCACCATTTCATCGCGCATTTTCCGCTGCACCTCCCCCGTGTTGCCCTTCAGTATCTCCTTGCACGCCTCGATGGCCTGCAGGTAGTCCGCGTGCGACTGCCGGCCCACGCAGGGCCCCTTGCAGCGGTGGATATGGTAGTCCAGGCAGACCTGGTACTTGCCCTGCTCCACGCCCTCGCGGGTCATGGGCGTGCGGCAGGGGCGCGGCTGGTAGAGTTCGCGGCAGAGGTCCAGCAGGGCGTACATCGTGGGCACGTGGCTGTACGGCCCGAAATACACCGCCCCGCGCTTGCCGCGCTGCCGCGTCTTGAAGATGCGCGGCAAATACTCCGTAGTCACCGCAATGCTCGGGTACGTCTTGTCGTCCTTGAGCAGCACGTTGTAGTGCGGCTTGTAGCGCTTGATGAGGTTGTTCTCGAGCAGCAGCGCGTCCTCCTCCGTCTTCACCACCACGTAGCGGATGTCGCGGATGCGGGCCACGAGGAGCCGGGTCTTGCGCGTCTGTTGCTCCTTGTTGAAGTACGAGCTCACGCGCCGCTTCAGGTTCTTCGCCTTGCCGACGTAGATAATCGTGCCGCTTTCATCGAGGTATTGGTAGCAGCCCGGCGTTTCGGGGAGGTTGTTCACGATGCCTTTGAGGTAGGCTGCTGTTTCTTCGTTGCTGCGCATATAGATAAGGGAGGGGGAAAGGTTCGTTGGAAAGGGCGGTTTCGCCGTTCGCAAGCCGCGTCCGTGAAACCGCACGAAAGGACAAAAGAACCGCCCTGCGCGGACGGCGGTGCCGTGGGCGCAGGGCGGAGGGAGATTTAGTCGAAGAGCGTGAGCAGGGTGGTGAGGTCCACTTCCGGTCCGAGGAACTCGCGTCCCTTCAGGCCTTCCATGCGCAGCTCAATGAGGCAGTTGATGTACGTCTGCTTCGGCCGGAAACTTTCCACGAGGTCGTAGGCCGCTTTCATCGAGCCTCCCGTGGCGAGGAGGTCATCGTGGATGAGCACCACGTCGTCCGTTGAAATCGCGTCGGCGTGGATTTCAATCGTGTCCACGCCGTATTCCTTCTGGTACGAGGCTTGGCGCGTTTCGGCGGGAAGTTTGCCGGGCTTGCGTGCCATCACAAAACCCGCGCCGAGGCGGTCGGCCAGCATGGCCCCGATGACGAAGCCGCGGCTCTCGATTCCGACAATCTTCGTGATGCCCTTGTCGGCGTAAATACGGACCAATTCATCGAGCATTTCGCGGATGCAGGCCACATTCTTGTAGAGTGTACTCACATCCTTGAAGTGGATGCCCGGTTTGGGGAAGTCGGGAACGTTTCGCAGGTTCTGCAATAACAATTCGGTATTCATAAATCTTTGGGTTTGAGGTAGAAAGATGGGGTTTGTTTCACGTGAAACGCGAACCAAGGAGCGTTGAAAATGGTCCAAATGGCCGTTTTCAACGCCCTGGAGGCGTGTTTTGGTTAAAGCCTTACTTTAAGTGAGGCGGAGAGCTTGCCCTGCCTAAGGGAAGAGCTGGCGAAAGGGTGGCGGTTGTTGCGTTTACCGTCCCAGCAGCACGAGCAGCACACTGATGTCGCTGGGCGACACGCCAGGGATGCGTCCCGCCTGCGCCAAGGTCTCGGGGTCGATGGCGGCGAGCTTTTGGCGCGCCTCGGTGCTCAACTGCGTGATGGAGGCGTAGTCGAAGCGGCCACGTATCTTGATGTCCTCCAGGCGCTGCATCTTGTCGGCCAGTGCGCGTTCGCGGGCGATGTAGCCGTGGTACTTCATTTCGATTTCCGCCGCTTCTATCGTCTCTTCCGCGTCCGAAGTAATCTGCGCGAGGAAGTGGCGGAAGTCTTCAATCTCCCCGGCGAGATTGTGCAGCGACACCTGCGGCCGGTTGATGAGGTCGAAGAGCTTGCAGCCGCCTTGGAGTGGGGTAGTGCCGATGCGTTCGAGGAAGGGGTTGATGCGGGGTGCCTTGATGGGGAAGGTGCGGCAGAAATCCATGATTTCACCGATGCGGCGCTTCTTTTCCTCGAAACGCGTGCGGCGCTCTTCGCCGCAAAGTCCGAGGCGGATGGCGTGGGGCGTGAGGCGCATGTCGGCATTGTCCTGCCGGAGGAGGATGCGGTACTCCGCGCGCGACGTGAACATACGGTAGGGTTCGTCCACGCCCTTCGTGACCAAATCATCGATGAGTACGCCGATATACGCCTCGTCACGGCCGAGCGTGAAGGGCGCGCCGCCGCTGCACTTGAGCGCGGCGTTGATGCCCGCCACGATACCTTGGCCCGCGGCCTCCTCGTAGCCCGTGGTTCCGTTGACCTGTCCGGCGAGGAAGAGACCGTCGATTTTCTTCGTTTCCAACGTGTGGTGGAGTTGGGTGGGGTCGAAGAAATCGTACTCGATGGCGTAGCCCGGACGGTACACGCGGATGTCGCGGAAACAGGGCATTTTCTTCAAAGCCTCGATTTGCACGTCCATCGGCAGACTCGAAGAGAAGCCGTTGAGGTATAGTTCGTTCGTGTCCAGGCCTTCGGGTTCGAGGAAAAGCGGGTGGTGGTCACGGTCGGGGAAGGTGACGATTTTCGTCTCGATGCTGGGGCAGTAGCGCGGGCCGATGCTTTGGATTTGTCCGTTGTAGAGCGGAGAATCCGCCAATCCACCGCGCAAGACGGCGTGAACCTCCGCGTTGGTCTCGCAGGTCCAGCACGGCAGCTGGGGCAGCGGGCGCAGCGGACTGATGTAGGAAAAGCGGTGGTAGTCCGTTTCGCCCGGTTGTTCCTCCATTTCATCGAGGTGTACCGAACGCTTGTCGATGCGCACGGGCGTGCCCGTCTTCATGCGCGCCGAGCGCAGGCCCAGCGCCTCGAGGCTTTCCGTGAGGTAATTCGCGGCGGGTTCGGCGCAGCGTCCGCCGGGCACTTGGCGGCGTCCCACGTGCATGAGGCCGCGCAGGAAGGTGCCGGCCGTGACCACCACGCAGCGCGCCAGGAGCGTGGCCCCCCAGACGGTGCGCACGCCGGTCACCACGCCGCCCTCGGTCAGCACCTCGGCGGCTTCGTCCTGCCAGATGTAGAGGTTCTCGGTGTTTTCGAGGCGGTGGCGCCAGGCGGCGATGAAGCGGGTGCGGTCGCACTGCGCGCGCGGGCTCCACATGGCGGGGCCTTTCGAGCGGTTGAGCATGCGGAACTGGATGGCCGTGGCGTCGGTCACCAATCCCATGCCGCCGCCGAGGGCATCCACCTCGCGGACAATCTGTCCCTTGGCAATGCCGCCCACGGCCGGGTTGCAGCTCATCTGCGCTATCTTGTTCATGTCCATCGTGACGAGGCAGGTCTTTGCGCCCATGCGGGCAGCCGCCGAGGCCGCCTCGCAGCCCGCGTGGCCCGCGCCGATCACGACCACATCGTAGGTAAAGGTTGTACTCATATATAAATTGGAGTGTGCTATCGGGATGTTGCGTTCTTTTTTCCTTGCGGGGGAAATGCAGCCCGCAGGCCGGTGCCCGCGGGAGAACGCCGCAAAAATACAAGTTTTTCTTGTTTTTTCTGAAGAGATGGCCTACCTTTGTCGGTTTCACCAATATGGAATACAAGATGGAATACCTACTCCACTACGTCTGGCAGCACCGCATCTACGGCCGCCTTCCCCTCCGCCTCACCGACGGTAGGGAAGTGGAGGTCATCGACCCCGGCGTACACAACCTCCACGCCTCGGGGCCGGACTTTTTCAATGCCAAGGTGAAGCTCGAAGGCATCGTCTGGGCGGGGAATGTGGAAGTCCACGAACAGGCTTCAGACTGGTACCGCCACCACCACGAGACCGACCGCGCCTACAACAACGTGGTGCTCCACGTAGTAGGGTGCGCCGACACCGAAGTGCGCACGGCCGACGGCAAACAGCTGCCCCAGCTCGTGCTCGACGTGCCCGCCCAGCTCGAGGCCAACTACCGCGAGCTGCAAAACGAGGAGACCTATCCGCCCTGCTACCGCGTCATTCCCCAAATCGACGCCCTCACCGTACACAGCTGGATGAGCCGCCTCGCGGTGGAACGGCTGGAGGCGAAAATGCGGCGCGTGGAGGACTACCTGCAACGCACGGGCGACGATTGGGAACGCGTCTGCTTCGTGACGCTGGCGCGGAACTTCGGTTTCGGCACCAACGCCCAGGCTTTCGAGCACTGGGCCATGACCATCCGCCCCAGCCTCGTGGAAAGTCTGCGCGAAAGTCCGCGTGTGCTGGAAGCCTACTTCATGGGGCAGGCCGGACTGCTCGGACCCGAACGCGTGGCCGAGGAACAGCGCGACGAATACTACCTCCGCCTCTGCGAGGACTACGAAGGCCTGCAACGCGCGCACGGTCTGCTCCCCATCGACGGCGCGCTCTGGAAATTCGGCCGGCTGCGGCCGCAGAATTTCCCCTATGTGCGCCTCTCGCAGCTCGCCCAGCTCTACGCCCACCGCACCGTGAGCCTCTTTGCCCTGCTCGAGTTCACGCAGCTCCGCGACTTCCACGCCTACTTCGCCACAGCGGCCTCGCCCTACTGGCGCAACCACTACGCCTTCGGCACGGAATCGCCGCGCAGCGAGAAAAAGCTCCGCGCGGCCTCGCTCAACCTGCTCGTGATCAACACGGCGGCACCCCTGCTCTTCGCCTACGGACGCAAGTACCTCCACGAGGCTTTCTGCGAGCGGGCCTTCGGCCTCTTGGAAGCCATTCCGCCCGAACACAACTACATCACCCGCTGCTGGGACCGCGCGGGCATCGCCGTGGCCCACGCCGCCGACAGCCAGGCCCTCATCCAGCTGCGCCAGCAGTACTGCGACCGCAAGGACTGCCTGCGCTGCCGCTTCGGGGCGGAGTACCTGCGCCGCCGCTGAGCGGAAATCGCCCGTTTCACCGACACATTCCCTTAGACAACATGGCCAACTATATCTTTTCTCTCGAGATGGAGGTGCGCGACTACGAGTGCGACCTCCAAGGCATCGTCAATAATGCCAACTACCAGCACTATACCGAGCACACCCGCCACGAGTTTCTCCGCGCGCACGGCGTGAGTTTTGCCGAACTCCACACGCGCGGCATCGATGCCGTGGTGGCGCGCATGCAGCTCCAGTTCAAGACCCCGCTGCGCAGCGCGGACCGCTTCGTGTCCCGCCTCGCCCTGCGCAAGGAGGGCATCAAGTATGTGTTCCAGCAGGACATCTTCCGCCTGCCCGACGAGCGGCCCGTGCTGAAGAGTACGGTCGAGGCCGTGTGCCTCGTGGACGGCAAGCTCTCCGACTGTGAGGAACTCAACCGGCTGGTGCCCTAATCCCGACTTGCCCATGACCCCGGACCCCATCCCCGTTTCGGACCTCCGCGCCGAGGCCGAAGCCGTGCTCACCCTCGCGCTGCTGCCCGGACTCAAGCTCGCGCAGGCGCGTTCGCTGCTCCAGTACTACGGAAGCGGCGTGGCGGCCCTCGCCGACCCCCATCCGCCCATTCCCCTCTGGAAAGAACTCCTCGCGCAGCAGAACAAGCTCCGCGAGGCGCGGGACCGTGCGCGGCGCGAATGCGATTTCTGTGAGGAACACCAGATACGCATGATACCCTTCACCTCGCCCGACTATCCGCGCCTGCTGAAGGAAGACGAGGTGAACGACCCGCCGCTGCAACTCTTCTATTGCGGTACGGGCAGCCTGGACCGGCCCCACGCGCTGAGCGTGGTCGGCACGCGGCGCATCACGGAGTATGGCAAGGGCCTGTGCGAGCGGCTCATTGCAGACCTTTCGGCCCTCGTGCCCGACCTCTTCGTCGTGAGCGGCCTGGCCTACGGGGTGGACATCCATGCCCACCGCGCCGCCCTCGCCGCGGGCGTGGACACCGTGGCGGTGCTGGCCCACGGACTGGACCGCATCTATCCCAGCCTTCACCGCCGGACTGCCCTGGAGATGGTGCGCCACGGCGGCCTCCTCACGGAATACATTTCGGGCACGGTGCCCGACAAGGGAAACTTCGTGCGGCGCAACCGCATCGTGGCCGGCATCGCGCCCGCTACCTTGGTGGTGGAAAGTGCGGAGAAGGGTGGGGCACTCATCACGGCCGGCATTGCCTCGAGCTACGGACGCGAGGTGATGGCCGTGCCCGGGCGCACCACCGACGTCTATTCGGCGGGGTGCAACCGTCTGATTCTCGAAAACAAGGCTTCGCTCGTGACCTCGGCCGAGGACATCGCCAACCTGCTCAACTGGAAGACGGACAAGAAGGCGGCCGCCGCCCCGCAACCCTCGCTCTTCCCGTCGTACACGCCCGTGCAGGAACGCATTCTCGACGCGCTCTCCCAAAGCGACGAATGTTCGCTCGACCGCTTGGCGCTCCTCACGCAAATTCCCCTGGCCGAACTCACCGACCACCTCTTCGACCTCGAAGACCTCCGCGCGGTGAAGCAACTGCCGGGCAACCGCTACCGCCTCGTGCGGTAGGCCGGCACGCCCAACGCCCCTTTCGCCCCATCCGTGGGGGCTTTTTTTGTGCGCGGCGGCATTTGGGG
>CALZMA010000024.1 GCA_945788445.1 uncultured Bacteroidales bacterium
GACGCGCCACAAAGCGCATAGAACAGCTGCAGGCCGGGGTGAAGGAATACGTGGCGACCCTCAAGCTCGGGGCCACCACGCCCAGCTTCGACCTGGAACACCCCGTGGACCGCACTTTCCCCACCGACCACCTCACGGAAGAACTCGTGCGCGCTACCCTGCCCCGCTTCACCGGCGAAATCATGCAGGTGCCGCCCGTCTATTCGGCCTGCAAGGTGAACGGCGCACGCGCCTACGACCTGGCACGCAGCGGAAAGGCCGAGGAGGTGGAACTGAAGGCGAAACCGCTCCGCATCGACGAACTGGAACTGCTCGACTGCAACCTCGCGGACCACGAAATCACGCTCCGCGTGGTCTGCTCCAAGGGCACGTATATCCGCGCCCTGGCACGCGACATCGGCGAGGCGCTCGACAGCGGCGCACACCTCACGGCACTCCGGCGGACACGCGTGGGCGAATACACGGCAGAGAAGTGCTTCACGCTGGAAACCTTCGAGACGTGGCTCGCGGGGCAAACGATCGAAACGGACTTACCTTGCTAACTCTACTTACAACGCTCCAAGAATATGAAACTCTCACAGTTTAAATTCAAACTCCCCGAAGAACAGATTGCGAAGTACCCGGCTCCGCATCGCGACGAGTCGCGCATGATGGTGCTCCACCGCAAGAGCGGAGACCTCGAGCACCTCATGTTCAAGGACATCCTCTCTTTCTTCGACGAGCACGACGTTTTTGTCTTCAACGACACGAAGGTCTTCCCCGCCCGACTCTACGGCAACAAGGAGAAGACGGGGGCACGCATCGAGGTGTTCCTCCTGCGCGAACTGAACCAGGAGCTCCGCCTCTGGGACGTGCTGGTAGACCCTGCCCGCAAAATCCGCATCGGCAACAAGCTGTATTTCGGTGAGGACAACTCCATCGTGGCGGAGGTCATCGACAATACCACGAGCCGCGGACGCACGCTCCGCTTCCTCTACGACGGCGACCACGACGAGTTCAAGAAATCGCTCTACGACCTCGGCGAATCGCCCATCCCCCGCTTCATCGGCCGCGAGAGCGAACCCGAAGACATGGAGCGCTTCCAGTGCATCTTCGCCCGCAACGAAGGCGCCGTGACCGCGCCCACCGCCGGCCTGCACTTCTCCCGCGAAATGATGAAGCGCATGGAAATCAAGGGAATCGACTCGGCCTTCATCACGCTCCACTGTGGCTTGGGCAACTTCCGCGCTACCGACGTGGAGGACCTCACGAAGCACAAGATGGACTCGGAACAGATGTTTGTGGAGGCCGAATGCTGCCGCCTGGTGAACAAGGCCAAGGACGAGGGCCGCAAGGTGCTCGCCGTGGGCACCACGGTGCAGCGCGCACTCGAAGTGGCATGCAGCACGGACAACCGAATCAAGGAGTACGAGGGCTGGACGAACAAATTCATCTTCCCTCCCTACGAGTTCCACGTGGCCGACGCCATGCTGGCCAACTTCCACCCGCCCTACTCTACCCTGCTGATGCTCACGGCGGCCTTCGGTAGCTACGACTACACCATCCACGCCTACGAGGAGGCACTGAAGGAGGGTTACCGCTTCGGCCCCTTCGGCGACGCCCTGCTCATCGTGGACTGAAACCGCCCTTTCCAACGTTTTCGCTAAGCCTGACATATTAAAAAACTGTGCAAGCGTTCAGCGCGAGGCCCGAAAGATTGTGCCAGCGAGAGCCACGAAGCCAGCTTCGATAGCCGAGCGCAGCCAATCTTATGCAAGGGCTGGCCTTCAGCCCATAGCCCCGGGTGAAGCCCTGTGCCATGCGTTCAGCGCGAGGGCTGAAAGCCCGACCTTTAGCTCATAGCCCAGGCTGGAGGCCTGGGTTAGGCCGATTTTCGTCCGATGAGCCCTGTAAGGGCGGCACCCTTATACGCCCGCATAGGGGTATCGCCCTTACAGGGCTCATCGGAGGGTGCGCCGCTAACCCAGGGCTTCACCCTGGGCTATGGGCTAAAGGTTGGGCCTTCAGCCCAACTCCCCTCGTCAATCACGCCCGAAACCAACGAAACAAAACAAACCCCAACCAAACGCATTCTACAAGATGAAGAACAACCTCTATCTGGCACTCGGCTCCAATTTGGGCGAACGCCAGGAGAACCTCGACCGCGCCCTGCAGCGCATCGGCGAGGAGGTGGGCCGCGTGGTACGCACCTCGGCCTACTACGAAACGCAACCCGTGGGCTTCGACTCGCCCCACCTTTTCCTCAACGCCGTGGCCGAAGTGGAAACGGAACGCCCCGTGGAGGAAGTGCTGGCCGCCACCGCGGCCATCGAACGCGAACTGGGACGCGCGGAGAAGTCGGACTGCGGCTGCTACACCGACCGCACCATCGACATTGACCTGCTCCTCTGCGGCGACCTGGAGGTGAAATCCGACGCGCTCACCCTGCCCCACCCCGAAATGGCCCGCCGACGCTTCGTGCTCCAGCCGCTCTGCGAACTGGCCCCGGAACTCACCGTGCCCGGCCTGGGACGCACTGTGAAGGAACTGCTCGACGAGCTCAACGTGGCCCGCATCGAGGAATACACCGAGGCCGAACCCTCTGAAGAGGTGGTGGCCGCCGTGTCGCGCCTCGTGGCGCAGGTTTCGTCGAAGACGAAGAGCGTGAGCGCGGAGAAACTGGCGAGCCTCGTGGCCGCGCCGAACATCCACCTCTACCTCCTCTACGACGAGAACGGCACCATCCAGGGCATGACGACCCTCGCCGTCGACACCCTCCTCACGGGCACGAAGGCATGGGTGGAAGACGTGGTCACGGACAGCCATTGCCGCTGCCGCGGCTACGCCCGCCAGCTCCTCTCCTTCTGTGAGCAGGAAGGCCTCCGCCTCGGCGCCGCCAGCCTCAACCTGACCTCGCGCCCCGCACGCGAAGCCGCCAACCGCCTCTACCGCAACGCCGGCTTCGTGCAGCGCGAAACGAACGTGTACAAGATGGCATTGCCCCGCAACTAAGCATTGCCCCACTCCTGCGCGCAACACCTTCCGCAGACGGACCTCCGGAAGGTGTTGCGCCTCTATTTTGTCTCCTCCTATGTCCAACTATCGCCAACTCTTCAAGTCCACGGGACTCCTGGGTAGCGTGCAGGCGCTCTACATCCTCATCTCCGTCGTGCGCAACAAGGTGGCCGCACAGCTCATCGGTGCGGTCGGCATGGGTCTTGCCGACCTCTATGCCCGCTCCCTCGACTTGCTCGGCGGGGCCACGAACTTTGGCTTGGGCATGAGCGGCGTGAAGCGCCTGTCCGCACTCGCTGCGGAAGAGCATGCCGACCGCGCAAAGCTCGATGAGGAGGTGAAGCTGCTGCGCACGTGGGTCGTGGTCACGGCCCTGCTCGGCGCGGCGGTCTGCCTGGTGTTTTCCCCGCTCATCTCGCTCTTTGCCTGCGACACAACGGCCCGGACGGGCGCATTCTGCCTGCTTGCACCCGCGGTGGCCATGACTACGCTGGCGGGAGGGGAAATTGCCATTCTGAAATCGCTCCGCCACCTGAAAAGGCTGGCCCGCGCCACGCTGTGGAACGCGCTTTTCACGCTCTGCGGCTGCTGGGTGAGCTACGCCCTCTGGGGCCTGGACGGCGTGTTGCCGATGCTCGTGGCGGGCACGGCGAGCCTCTTCGGCTTCCACCTGCGCGAGGCTTGGCAGACGTTCCCCTATAAAATAGGTCCGCTGCGGCGGGATTTCCTCCGCCCGGGCTGGCCCTTAGTGAAGATGGGGGCGGCCTACGTGATGGCGGGCGTGACCACGGCGGCCACGGAGATGCTCATCCGCGCGGCACTCATGCGCAGCGGGGCGGGACTGATGGCCATCGGCTACTACGCGGCAGGCTTCACGCTCACCGTGAGCTACGCACGCATGGTATTCGTGGCGATGGACGCTGACTATTTCCCGCGCCTCTCGGCCATCCCTGCCGGCGACCTGCGCGAACAGAACGTGACCATCAACCGACAGATCAACACGCTCATTGTGCTGATGGCCCCCTTCCTCATGGTGTTCTGCCTCTTCCTCCCGTGGATTATCCAACTCCTCTACACGCGGGACTTTCTCGCCATCCAGCCGATGGTGCTCTGCGCCGCGCCCTTCATGTACTTCAAGGCGATTTACGCGCCCGTGGCCTACCTGGCGCTGGCCCGCGGCCACTCGGTGCGATACATGACCATGGAACTCATCTACGACGTGGTGCTCTGCGTGAGCGTGATTGTGGGTTACTACTTCGGCAACCTCACGGGCGCGGGCCTGGCCCTGGCCTTGGCAAACTTCTTCGACCTCGTCCTTATCCTCACTTGCTACCGGAAGCAATACGGTTTCCGCATCAGCCGCGGCACACGCAACCGCGCCGTGGCGCTCTTCGTGCTGCTCGCGGCGGCGCTCTGCGCGGCTTCGCAGACCGCTCTGTGGCTCCGCTTCGGAGGCGGGACGCTCTGCCTGGCACTGACGCTGCCGTACCTGTGGCCGGTGCTGCGGAAAGTAAGACGCTGAAGGGAAAGGGTGGGGGAGCAGATACAAAAAAAGGGATACCACTGTATCCCAATCAAATTAACCTTAAATCTAATACTATGAAAAACACGGTGCAAAGATAAGGCTTACGGCCACCGCCTGCAAACGAAACGGCATGAAGTTTTGGTTAAACAAACGAATTTAACCGTTAAGCGCTCGTTTTGCTATCTACAACCCTCACTGCGGCCTTGTTTTGCCAAACCACTTTCCGTTTTGCAACGCGCGGCCCGCGGAAAGCCGCCTCCTTGCCACAGATACGCCAAGGGCGGCGCCTTGTTTATTCGCGGGCATGGAAGCGCCATTCATCTTTTAATTGTACCTTTGCCACCACAAACCAAACCCGCTTCACAAGAATGAATTCATTTGAAAAAATCTTTGCAAAGGCCTGGCCCGACCTGCTCGTGCTCTGTGCCTTCCTGCTCGTGAGCACGCTCTACTTCCTTTCGCCCCTGAGCGAAGGACTGGTGCTCGGAGGGCACGACAGCGTGGCCGCCGTGGGCCTCGGACAAGAACAAAAGGAGTACCGCGCCTCGCACGACGGCGAAACCACCCGCTGGTCCAACGCCATCTTCAGCGGCATGCCGACCTACCAGATGGCTCCCTCCTACAGCGCCACCACGACCGTGGCACGCGCCGCCGATGCCTTCGGCCTCTTCACGGCCAACTGGTTTCCCGCCATCAACTTCCTCTTTCTCTACCTGCTGGGCTTCTACATTCTCCTGCGGGCCTTCAACTTCAAGCCCTACCTGGCGGCACTGGGTTCCATCATCTGGGCTTTCTCGTCGTACTTCCTGATTATCATCGCTGCGGGCCACCTCTGGAAGGTGATGACCCTGGCCTTCATTCCCCCGACCATCGGAGGACTCGTGCTCTGCTACCGCGGGAAATACCTGTGGGGTGGGGCAGTGACCGCCCTCTTCACGGCGTTCCAGATCATGAGCAACCACTTGCAAATGACCTACTATTTCCTCTTCGTGATGCTCTTCCTCGTGCTCGCCTACGGCGTGCAGGCGGCCTTCCAAGGGAAATGGGGACACTGGCTCAAGGCTACGCTCATGGCAGCCCTGGCCGGCGTGCTCGGCGTGGCGGCCAATTTGCCCAACATCTACCACACCTATGAATATTCCAAGGAGTCGATGCGCGGCAAGGCCGAACTGACCGCTCCAAAGCAGAGCGCACAGAAAGCCACCGACGGCCTGGACCGCGACTACATTACGGCGTGGAGCTACGGCGTGGACGAAACGCTCACGCTCCTCATCCCCGACTACAAGGGCGGCGGCTCCACCTCTATCATTGACCGCGAAGGAGTGGAAGACCTCGAGGGCTACAACGAGTTCTACGACTGCGCCGGACAGACCCAGATGGCCTTCCAGCAGAGCGGCATCCAAGCCTATCCGCCGGGCATCCAGCAGTATTGGGGCGACCAGCCCTTCACCGTGGGCCCCGTCTACGTGGGCGCCTTCGTGTGCTTCCTCTTCGTGCTCGGCCTCTTCTACGTACGCGGCCCCGTGAAGTGGGCCCTGCTCCTGGCCACGATGCTCAGCTTCCTCTTTGCCTGGGGCAAGAACATGCCTGCGGTCACGGACTTCTTCATCGACCATCTCCCGATGTACGCGAAGTTCCGTACGGTCAGCTCTGCGCTCGTCATAGCCGAGTTCACCATGCCGCTGCTCGCCGTGCTCTGCCTCCGCCGCATCATGCTCGAAAAACGGCTCTTCCAGCTCACCAACTGGAAAGAAGCACCGATCGAGAAACGCATCGGCCTGCCCGTAGCCGCCCTGTCCACATGGGGCCTCTGCCTGCTCTTCTGGCTCGTGCCCTCCGCCGCGGGCGACTGCATCTCGGCCGCCGACGGGCAGACCTTCGCCATGATGACGCAGGCCGGCTTCCCCTCGGAACTCGTGGCGGGCTACAAGACTTCGCTCAGCGCCCTGCACCACGCCATCCTCTCCGAGGACGCGCGCCGCTCCTTCCTCCTCATCACCCTCTGCGCACTCCTCCTCTGGGCCTACGCCGAACGCAAGCTGAAGGGCTGGATGGTCTGCGCCCTCCTTTCGCTCGTCTGCCTCTTCGACCTCTGGCAAATCGACAAGCGCTACCTCAACGACGGCAGCTTCACGGAGCCCAGCGTGCAGGAGGAAGGTTTTGCCAAAACCCCCGCCGACGAGGAAATCCTCAAGGACAAGGGCTACTTCCGCGTGGCCAACATGGGCGCAGGCAACCCCTTCAACGAAACCTCCAACGCTACCTCTTACTACCACCACAGCATCGGCGGCTACCATGCCGCCAAGCTCCACCGCTACCAGGACCTCATTGACCGACGACTCGTCCACGAACTCCCCGCCTTCGTTGGTGCCGTCAACGAGGCGCAAGGACAAATGGACCTCGTGCCCGGCGACAGCCTGGCCCCCACGCTGAACATGCTCAACACGAAGTACTTCATCTTCGGCCAGGGACCGCGCGCACAGGCCGTGCTCAACCCCTACGCCAACGGCAACGCCTGGTTCGTGGCCCGGCTGAAGTTCGTAGACAGCCCCGATGCAGAAATGGCATCGCTCGCCGGACTCGACACCAAGCGGGCCGCCGTGGCCGACAAGCGCTTCCAGAAGCAGCTCGACGGCAGCGCGCTGGGCGAGGGTAGGGCAGTGCTCACCTCCTACGAGCCCAACTTCCTCACCTACGACGTGGAGAGCGCCCGCGGCGGCGTAGTGGTCTTCTCCGAAATCTACTATCCCGGCTGGAGCGTGCGGATTGACGGCAAGGAGGCCGAACTGGGACGCGTGAACTACGTGCTGCGCGCACTGAAAATGCCTGCCGGCAAACACAAGGTGGAAATGGAATTCCGCCCCGCCAGCGTCGCCACCACCAACAGCATCGCCTTCGGCGCACAAGGCATCATCCTGCTCCTCTTCGCCGGTGCCGTGGGGCTGAAAATGCGCCGCCAAAAAGAAGAGCCTACCGCAAAAAACTAAAATCAAGCCTTCCGAAGCACTAAATACCGAGTTAGGGCCAATAAAATGCGTTAAAACATTTTGATGGCCCTAACTTTTTAGTACTTTTGCCCCCACAAGTACAACTGGGCAACTGCCCGTCCCCGCTCCCCGCCAAGCACTGCGAAGAGTGGGGTAGGAAAGCGCCCGGACGATACTTCCATCACGCACAAACCTCTTTAATTTTTTATAAAAAACTATGGCAACATTAGATTTAAGCAAGTACGGTATCACTGGCGTTACCGAGATCGTACACAACCCCTCCTACGAGCAGCTCTTTGAAGAAGAGACCAAGGCCGGTCTCGAAGGCTTCGAAGTAGGTCAGGAAACGGAACTCGGTGCCGTAAACGTGATGACCGGTATCTACACTGGCCGTTCGCCCAAGGACAAGTTCATCGTCATGGACGAAAACTCCAAGGACACGGTGTGGTGGACGAGCGACGAATATAAGAACGACAACAAGCCCGCTTCGCAGGAGGCTTGGGCCGCTGTCAAGGAGCTGGCCCAGAAGGAGCTCTCCAACAAGCGCCTCTTCGTGGTTGATGGCTTCTGCGGTGCCAACAAGGAAACCCGCATGGCCGTTCGCTTCATCATGGAGGTAGCCTGGCAGGCTCACTTCGTGACCAACATGTTCATTCGCCCGACCGCTGAGGAACTCGCCGAGTTCGAGCCCGACTTCATCGTCTACAACGCCTCCAAGGCCAAGGTAGAGAACTACAAGGAACTCGGCCTCAACTCCGAAACCGCCGTTGTCTTCAACATCACGAGCCGCGAGCAGGTTATCATCAACACCTGGTACGGCGGTGAGATGAAGAAGGGTATGTTCTCCATGATGAACTACTACAACCCCCTCAAGGGCATCGCTTCCATGCACTGCTCGGCCAACACCAACATGGACGAGACGAGCACCGCTATCTTCTTCGGCCTCTCCGGTACGGGCAAGACGACCCTCTCCACCGACCCGAAGCGCAAGCTCATCGGTGACGACGAACACGGCTGGGACGACAACGGCGTCTTCAACTACGAAGGTGGTTGCTACGCTAAGGTCATCAACCTCGACAAGGAAAGCGAACCCGACATCTACGGTGCCATCAAGCGCAACGCCCTCCTCGAGAACGTAACCGTGGCTGCCGACGGCAAGATTGACTTCGCCGACAAGAGCGTTACGGAGAACACCCGCGTAAGCTACCCCATCGACCACATCCAGAACATCGTGAAGCCCATCAGCAAGGGTCCGGCTGCCAAGCAGGTTATCTTCCTCTCTGCCGACGCCTTCGGTGTACTTCCTCCCGTTTCTATCCTCAACTCCGACCAGGCTCAGTACTACTTCCTCAGCGGCTTCACCGCTAAGCTCGCCGGTACGGAACGCGGCATCACCGAACCCACGCCGACCTTCTCGGCTTGCTTCGGCCAGGCCTTCCTCGAACTCCACCCGACGAAGTATGCTGCCGAACTCGTGAAGAAGATGGAAGCCAACGGTGCCAAGGCTTATCTCGTGAACACGGGCTGGAACGGTACGGGCAAGCGTATCTCCATCCGCGACACCCGCGGCATCATCGACGCCATCCTCGACGGTTCCATCGACAAGGCTCCCACGAAGGTAATCCCCTTCTTCAACTTCGTAGTGCCCACGGAGCTCCCCGGCGTAGACACGAACATCCTCGACCCGCGCGACACCTACGCAGAGGCTGCACAGTGGGAAGAAAAGGCCAAGGACCTCGCCGGCCGCTTCATCAAGAACTTCGTGAAGTACCAGGGCAACGAAGCCGGCAAGGCTCTCGTCGCTGCCGGTCCGCAGCTCTAAGACAATGAGGATTTAGGAGCCCGGAACCAGGAATTGCCCGCGTGCAAGCCGGACTTCCCACTCCAAACTCCACATCCCCCATACCTAA